>WFPK01000027.1 GCA_015487555.1 Phycisphaerales bacterium | reverse complement strand
GGTTGGGTGTCGGGAAAATGTATTGGCAAGATTACGGCCGATATCTCTTGAGTTTGGGTCGCAAATTCCCGATCATCGCTGTGTATTGGACCAGGAAGACCCCCAATCTGATCCTCAGGAACTTGATCTGAGCGACTCGATCGACGCGCTGCTCGACGAGATTGATGCCTCGTGCGCACACTTTGAGAAACAACCCGACCCTGCCCCCGATTCGATGGGGTTGATTTCGGACGATGGAACGACACCCGAGCCGCCCGAGCCGGCCGCTGATGACGAGCCAGAACCAGAAACCCAAGCCGAGTCTCAAGCCGAATCAGAAGCCGAATCAGAAACTGAACCAGAAGCGGAGACTGAGTCGGAACCAGAGTCGGAACCAGAGTCGATCGGTGACGACACGCTCGATGCACTTGATGCGGTTTCGCAGAGTGCCGAATCCTTGCTCGAAGAGAGCATTGGTCAGCTGCTCGACGAGGACATGCTCGAGTCTGGGGCAGATGATGACCAACCCGCTTTGACCGAGCCTCAAGCCCAAGAGGAGGTCCTCGATTCGATCAACGAGGATTTGGTGAATGCATTGGGCGACGAGCAGATCGAGCCGGTGCATGCGCTTGATGAAGACACAGATGAGATCGCGGATGAAGCCGAGCCAGTCTCGGCTCCCGAGGGCTCCTCTCCTGCACCAATCCAAGAGTCCCAATCGGCCGAGCAACAAGATCAAGTGTCCCAAAATGAGCTCGATGAACCGGATGATCTGCTGGGCAATCTTGATGATGCACTGGCGGGAATTGGTGACGAGCTGTTGATGGGCGACTTTGAGGATGCCGATGGGGCGATGATCGATTCGAGTTCTCTCGAAGATTCGATCGACCCGGCGATGCTCCTCGATCAGCTTGAGATTCCCAAGCCCATCCCCGCAGACGATGAAGGCGAGACCAGCACCGAGCCATCATCCCCGGGCCAAGAACCATCCCAAAGCGACTCATCCTCCAGCGTCCAAAGCGATCCTGTTGATTCTGCGCAGGCTCCCGAATCGGCCCACGAGGTGCGGGCGAGTGTCCATGTGCCCGATGCGATCAAGGCATCGGCGAGTGCTGCCCTTGAGACCAACGATGCGCTCGGCGACAACGAGATCGAGTCGATCTGGCAGAAACTCTGGCGTGTGGGCAAATCCAAAGGGCTGATGCTCCTGGCGATCATCAAAGCCCAGGGTGGGCCGATCGTTGCCAAGGGGTTGCTGGCGATTTCGAAACCGCTGGCGTCCAAACCTGCATCGGTGCGTGATTCGATCGGGTACCTGGCGATCTGGACGATGTTCCTAGCGATGGTGCTGTGGATTTATGTGATGTTCTTCCGCGCGCCCCCGCCGATCGTTCCAACCCATGCCCCGACGCGCATGGTGGCTCCGGGCGAGAACCTCGAACCGATCGAAAATCAGATGACCCATCCGCTTCCAGAGCAGCCTTAGGGCCCAGCAGGTTCTGGATCAGATTCGGATTCGGGCTCAGGTTCGGGCTCAGGTTCCCAATCCAATAATGACTGATGCCACTGCTGATCGAGGGCTTTGAAACCCATCCCCAGCACGCTCAACGAGGCCTCGTCGAGTGATGCGCCAGCACCCAGCGCAGCGAACCACTGGTTTCGTTTTTCGATGGTAAAGGTACGGTCGATGTAGTCGATCATCGACCAGCCTTGGAGATAGACATGGCGCATGTGGTTGTTGGCTTCGCCTCGGAAGTCGGCCAGCAGGGCCCAGTCGCGCAGGTTGTCGTTCTTGGCCATGTGGACGATGCGCTTGTTTTTCGATGCCCAGGAATCACGGAACAATCCGGAAGCCACCTCGGCGATGCCTTCGAGCGTCCACCAGGGCGCAGCGTTGATCTGATCCCCAAACTCAAAGCTCACCGCATGCCCAATCTCGTGGGCGAGCAGGGGATCGAGGGTGCGCTGGGTGTAGTCGTCGCGCCCAAGGATTTTGATCGACTCGCCGGGCTCGTTCCAGCCTGAGAGTGAGTCGGTGTAGGACAAATAGATCGAAGCCTGAAGCGAAGCCATATCCGGATAAATCTTGACAACGACCTCTCGATGCTCAGCCGTTGCCGAGTCCATGCCCATCCCCATGTTCTGGGCAATCTGATCGCGGAGATGGACAACCCGGTCTGAAGCAAGGTAGGCCAGGTCTTCGTGGAGTGCATCGGCATACACACGAACACCCGGGGTCTCGATGTCCTCGATCTCCCACGCGCGCCCGGCAAAGGCCCATTGCCCATCGGGCGAGCCGATGGGGATGAAACGGGCCTGGTAGGCGAAGTGTCGATCGAGCTCTTCGCCGGGGACATGCCAGGAGATTTCGATCGGCGCGATGGCTGAGCCATCGGGTTCGAGAGCGATGGACTCGTTCCACGCGATGATGATCTCGACATCATCGACGGGGTGTTTCTGGAGATCGGTGATCCAGGCGCGTTGTTCGGTCGCAAAGAACGGATCGGTCGGATCGACCAGCGCCATGTAGGCTCCGACATCGGCGCTCAGGATGGCCGATTCCATCGCGTCGATGACTTGGTGGACACGGATGGATTCGACAGCGGTCGAGGGGAGGGGGGAATCGGAAGAATGGCCATAGGCAATGGGCAGCAGGCAATGGGGGAAGATGGCGAGGAGGATGGGGAAGAGGGGGTGCATATTGGCCTGACTGCTCTTTGGGTGGCTTGGGTGGCCCGGCTCGGCGAGCCGGGGCACCGAAGATTTAGAACTCCGATTGCTTGGGAGCTCTTGGGAAGGGGATGACATCGCGGATGTTCTGCATGCCGGTGCAGAACTGGACCAATCGCTCGAAGCCTAACCCATACCCAGCGTGGGGGACGGTGCCATATTTCCGCAGATCGCGGTACCACCAGTAGTCGCCCTTGTCGAGCCCCATCTCTTCGATTCGGGAGTCCAAAACATCGAGGCGTTCTTCGCGTTGTGACCCGCCGACGAGTTCGCCCACGCCGGGGACAAGGATATCGACCGCAGCGACGGTTCGACCCGGCGCACCATCGGTGCCCTCGTCGTTGAGGCGCATGTAGAAGGCCTTGATATCTTTGGGATAGTTGATGACGGCCACGGGCTGCTTGAAATGCTTCTCGCTCAGATACCGCTCGTGCTCGGTCTGCATGTCGATGCCCCACTTGACCTGGTGCTCGAACTTTTCGTTGCAGGTTTCGAGGATTTGGATGGCTTCGGTATAGGTGATGGTCTTGACGGGGGATTCGGCCATCATCTTGAGCCGATCAATGATGCCTTTTTCGATCCGCAGATCGAAGAACTTGAGATCATCCATGCGTTTTTCGAGCAGGTCCGAAGCGCAGGCGCGGAGCATTCCCGATGCAAGGTCAATATCGTCGTGAAGATCAGCAAAGGCGATCTCGGGCTCGATCATCCAGAACTCGGCGAGGTGGCGGGCGGTATTGGAGTTTTCTGCCCGGAAGGTTGGGCCAAAGGTGTAGACGCGCGAGAGCGAACACGCATAGGTCTCGACATTGAGCTGCCCGGACACAGTCAGGTGTGATTCTTTGCCAAAGAAATCTTTGCTGAAATCGACTTCGCCCTCGTCGGTCTTGGGGATGTTCATCAAGTCAAGCGTCGAGACGCGGAACATCTCGCCTGCGCCTTCGCAGTCCGAGCCGGTGATGATCGGCGTGTGCACCCAGTAGAAATCTTGTTCGTCCATGAATCGGTGGACGGACTGGGCCAGCGCATGGCGGACGCGGGCGACTGAGCCGAAGGTGTTGGTTCTTGTGCGGAGATGCGCGATCTCGCGGAGGTATTCAAACGAGTGTCGCTTGTTCGACGCTGGGTAGGTTTCCGGATCTTCGACCCACCCGATCACGCGCACAGCCGATGCCTGAATCTCGACGGTTTGCCCTTTGCCTTGGGATTCGACGAGTGTGCCATCGACTTCGACCGAGCATCCGGTACCAATCTTGGCGATCTCTTCGTCGTTTGGCAGGTCATGGCGTGCGACGACCTGGATGGGGTCGAAGCATGTGCCGTCGTTGATGGCGATGAACGAGAGCCCGCCGTCGGCTTTGGAGTCTCGCTTGGTGCGAACCCAGCCTTTGATGGTGAGCGAGGTTCCGGGATCGGATGAGAATGCGTCTTTGATCTTGAGCCAGGGCATGGGTGGGTCTCGGTTGGTCTGGTGGGGAGGCTGGTGGGTCGTCTGGTGAAAGAAATCGTGCGTGCATCCCAAGAAGTGGGTCGCGGGTGATGATGTTAGCTCGCTTGAGTGGATTTGTGCGCCTCGGGCGTGCGCGTCCTATAATAAAGGCGTCTTATGGGGCGCATGGTCTCGTTGAAGGAGGACGGATGTCGAATGCTGCACTGTTGTTAGGAATTATTATTGCGGGGATGTGTGTGATGAGTGCATTTCGTGTGCCTCAGAAGTCGCTGCGGATTTTGCTGATTTCATTGGGAGTCGCGGTGCTCTTTGTCGCTACAGCCCTCTCATCAATCCGGTATGTCGGGGCGACTCAGGTGGGGATCGTGAAGAAGAACGCGCTGGGCCCTTCGATGCCTCCGGGGATGATTCTGGCAACCGATGGACAGACGGGCCCGCAGGCCGATGTGTTGGCACCGGGTTGGCATTTGTGGTATTGGCCTGTGATTTATGATGTGGAGACGAGGCCTCTGGTTGATATCCCGGCGGACAAGGTTGGATTGGTCGAATCACGCGATGGATTGCCGCTGGATCCCGGGCAGGTCTTTGCCCCCGAGGTCACCAACGCGGAGTTCAAGAAGATGATCGAAGACCCCAAGTTCTTCCTGACAACAGGCAAGGGACGCAAGGGCCCTCAATCCAATGTCCTGACCCCCGGAAAGTATCGGCTGAATCCTGAGTTGTTCACAGTGACGATGGTCGACACAACCGAAGTCCCCCCAGCTGCGGTCGCCGTGCTCAAGAGCAACTTCGGGACCGAGCCCACGCTATCAGTCAAGGTTGGGCAGACCGACGAGCCGGTGATCCTTGCCGATGCCGGCGAAAAGGGGATTCAGGCCCAGCCGTTGCAGCCCGGGAAGTACCCGGTCAATACCAAAGCATATTCAGTGTCGATCATCTCGACACGCGAAACCATCATCCGGTTCACCGCAGGCGAAAAGGGATATGTCGAGCAAGGCATCTCCGCTCGCAACGCTGCAGCTGCCAACGAGCAACGCGAAATCACCGTCCGCACCAGCGACGGGTTCACCTTCCCGGTCGATGTGCGCGTGGAGTATAAGATTGAGCCTCACAATGCACCGATCGTGGTCGCCAAGCTCGGCTCAGAGATTGAGCCGTTGTTGGCCAAGTTGAACTCGACCGTACGGGCGATCTTCCGCAACAACGCCGAGGGCGTCAAGGCGCTCGATTATGTGAACCAACGCTCGACGCAGGAATCCAAGTCCCTCGAAATGATCGCTCATGAGATGTCGCGGATGGGCGTGACGATCACCGGCGTGCGCATCGGTGATGTCGGTGACGAAGAAACCCTCGGCAAACTCCTCAACACCCAGCGGGATCGTGAGATCGCGGTGCAGGAACAGATCACCTTCCAAGAGCAACAAAAAGCAGCGATGCAACAGAAAGAACTCTCCAAAACCACACAGGAAGCGGAAGAAGAAAAACGACTCGCGACAGCATCGTACGAAGTGAAAATCGCAGAACAGGACAAGGAAAAACGGATCATCGAAGCCAAGGCCCAGGCCGAAGCAATCGAGATCGAAGCCACCGCCCAAGCCAACGCATACAAAATGATCGCAGATCAGATCGGCAGAGCCAACGCTGCAATGATCGAGGTCTTGCGTGTGATTGGTGAAAATGGGATTGAGATCACGCCTCGCGTGATGGTGACGGGTTCAAGCGATGGCACATCCAACAGCGAGACCGTCGCGCTCATCGGCACCATGCTCGATCAGATGGTCAAGGATGCAGAGGATGAGAAGTAGTCTCGACGAGTCGCGACCGTGAGGGAGCGGTCTTCGAATCGCCAGAAATCCAAAGCAAGAAAGACCGCTCCCTCACGGTCGCGACTCGTTGTTGGGACTTGTCCCAATGTCTATCCTCTTGGCATGGCCATCGCTGACCAAATCAACCCGATCTCCCCGATGGGGCTCACGCTCGATGCCTACCAGGCTTTGTGTGCCCGCGAAGGCGTCGGGCCAGGACGGGCGAAAACGGCGTACCAGGCGATCTACCGTGATGGAAAAACTGCATCCCCGCCCGCCAAAATCACACTGCCCACGATTGTCACAAGACACGAAGAAGCAGTCAATGAAGGCACCACGATCAAGTTTGTCCAGCGCCTGCCCAACCCCGACCATCGGCTCGCCAACCGCGGAATCGACTTCGATGATATCGAATCGGTCATCATCCCGATGATCGGCAGATCAGGACGCAAAACCCACACGCTCTGCGTTTCGTCGCAAGTTGGGTGTGCCTTGGGATGCACCTTCTGCGAGACGGCCCAGATGGGATTGATCCGCTCGCTCAGCGCAGCCGAGATCGTCGCTCAATGGTGGGCAGCCCGGTTCATCGAAAACATCAAGATCGACAACATCGTGTTCATGGGCATGGGCGAGCCGATGGACAATCTCGATCAAGTCCTCAAAGCCATCGCCTGCCTGACCGATCGCAACGGCCCAGCCCTGCCCATGAGCGGCATCACCATCTCCACCGTCGGACGCGTCGACGGGCTCGAACGGATCAAAGAACAGGTCCAAAAACCCGGATGGAAACGGCTCGGGCTCGCCTTGTCGCTCAACGCATCAAACGACGAGGTGCGATCAAGGCTCATGCCGATCAACAAAAAATGGAATATGCAAGCGCTCCAAACCATGCTCCTTGAACTGCGCCAGGTCCGAGGCTGGCGCAAAATCATGATCGAATATGTGCTCATCCCGGGTGTCAATAGCGAAGACACCCACGCCGACGAACTCGCCGAGTGGATGAGCCCTTTCCTCAAAGATCCAACGCGGAAAAAAGGCAAAGGGCACGGCGGGTTGTTGAATGTCATCCCATACAATCCTCGAAGAGACTCGCCTTGGGATGCGCCAAGCGATGAACTTATCGATCGGTTTGTGAATCGGCTGATGCGACACGGGGTGTTCGTGAACTGCCGACGGACAAAAGGACGCGATTCAATGGCGGCGTGCGGGCAGCTCGGCACCGCAGAGATTCGCAAACGCAAGCTGATCTCATTGACGACACAAGGCCGAACCGATCAGGAGGCCAATGCCCAGTAAGCAACGCACAAACCGACAAGCGACCTGGTTCGCAGGCATCGTGCTCTATGCGGTGCTGTTGATCGCTTCGCATGTGTACCAGTATGCGATCGAGTCGGGTGTGGATGGGGCCCTTGCTTCCAAAGTCGATTTTGTAACACTCGATGCTCAGGGCTCAGGCGTTCGGGTCTTTTATGACCAATGGCTGCCCCAAAACGAGTCGCCCGAGCAGACAGCAGCCCTGTTATTGCACGGATCGCCGGGCAATGCCCGGGCGTTTGACAAACTCGCCCCCCTGATCGCACAACAGAATCGGCGGGTGATCGCGCCCGACCTGCCTGGGTATGGCCGAAGCGCATGGGCGCCCGACCTGTCGTACAAAGCGCAGGCCCGGTACGCAATGGAGATGCTTGACAAACTTGGCATCGAGCGGGTGCATGTGGTTGGTTGGTCTTCAAGCGGCGGCGTAGCCATCGAAATGGCGGATCAGTTTCCCGATCGAGTCGCAACAATCACACTTCTGGCGGGGATCGGAGCGCAGGAGACTGAAGGATCTGGGTCGTACTTCTTCGAGCATGTGAAGTATGGCGCGGGGTATATCGCCCTCGGCGTGATCCCCGAGTTGATCCCCCACTTTGGATACCTCGACAGCTTCAAGGATCGGACAGGGTGGATCAAAGCGTTCTGGGATTCGGATCAGCGTGAACTCACCAAGATCATGCCGACAATCACCACGCCGACGCTGATCTTGCAAGGTCGCCACGATTTTCTCGTCGCAGACTGGGCAGCCGAGCAGCATCATGAGATGATGCCCACCTCCAAGCTCATCATGCTCGACGCTTCGCACTTTTTACCGTTTCTGCAGGCCGACGAGACCGCCGGGTATCTCAATGCATTCTTCGCCCGCCATGATGTGCCCGGCATCGCGCCCGAGACAGACCATCTCAACCTCGCCCCGCGCAAAGACCGCTCCGGATTCGATGCGCTGCTCCATCAACTTGGCCAATGGATACGAGCAGTCCCCTGGTGGGCACAACTCATCGGGATCATCGTGATGGTGCGCTATGGCACGATTGGAGGGCTTGCGCTGACGATGGTGTTTGTTTCGATGCACGAGGTTGACTTTGGCGTCGCGATCCTCGGGATGCTGCTCGGGCGGGGATGGTGGCTGATGCGCGGGGCCCACCGGATCGATCGCCCGTTCTCCCCCTTGGGATGGGTGCGAGGCCTGGCATATGTCCTGGCGGTATTCATCGTTGGATTGATCGCCAGCAACCCAACTCTTGCGCTCACCGAACGGATGGGCATGATCGGGTTCCTGACCGGCTTTGCAATGCTCCTGTCCATATTGGCTGCGATGCGCCTGATCGTTACTTGGGAAGGACGCCAACGGCTCAAAGGACAGTGGAATCGTTTCACCAACCACGAATACTGGGTCACAGGAATCGTCTACCTGCCAGTCCTCTGGTGGGGATTCAAACGCGTCATCTCCGGAAAAGGACTCCGCGCCATCACCGCTGCCAACCCAGGATACGCCTGCGACGGCGGGGTGCAGGGCGAATCGAAAATTGACATCAATCGCAAACTCGGCGATGGACGCGCCAAGGACACCGCAGTGCTGCATTGTGTGCTTATCGAATCGAACGATGATGCGCAACAGCGGATCGAGTCGGCCATTGATGCGGTCCAGAATGATGCAATGCTCGGCAGCTTCCCGGTATTCTGCAAACCCGACCAGGGCGAATGCGGACGGGGCGTCGAGATGATTTCATCCCAAGCCGACTTGATCGCCTACTGCCAGGAGAACGACGAGCCCTTTGTGATCCAAAAACGCCATGATGGCGAAGTGGAGGTCGGGGTGCTCTGGGTTCGCCATACTGAATCAATTCTCAACCCTGCCTACCAGGGCCCGTCGGGGTTCATCTATGCGATCACGATCAAGCATTTTCCTGTGGTCATTGGTGATGGACGCCGAGCGATCCGCCAACTGATTCTCGGGCACAAGCGTTACCGGGCACAAAGCCGCATGTTCTTCGATCGGCTGCGCGATCAACTCGGCACCATCCCCGAGCAAGGGCAACGAATCCCTCTCGGGGTCGCGGGAAACCATGCTCAAGGTGCCAAGTTTACCGATGGGGCGGACCTGATTACCCCCGAGCTCAGCGCTCGGATCGAAGCAATCGTTGATCGGTTCGAGGATGATCGCGGGCGTGGATTCGACATCGGACGGTTTGACCTTCGGTGCGAATCGCTCGATGCCCTCGCCCGTGGCCAAGGATTCGGAATTGTCGAGCTCAACGGAATGACCAGCGAGCCGACAAACCTGTACGATCCGGATCGGTCGATCTTCTGGGCATGGGCGATGCTCCTTGGATACTGGAAGCATGTGGAAAAACTCGCCCAGGCAAGGCTCGATACCAACACCGGCGAGCCAACCGATGGCGAGACCTATCGCGCAATCAAGCGAGCACTCGTCAAAGTAATGCTGCCCTAGCGCCCGGTGTCTTCGCACTCTACCGGATCTTGAGCGATGCCAGCGCGATCACCGTGAGCAGAATCCCAACAATCCAAAGCCGATTGACCACCTGATTCTCCGCCCATCCCCCTTGATGGAGATGATGGTGATAGGGCGCGATCCGGAAGATGCGCCTGCCGGTGCCAGTTTTGATCCGGGTATATTTGAACCATCCGACCTGAAGCACAACCGAGCCGATTTCGAGAAGGAATACGCCGCACATCACGAGCACGACAATCTCCTGGCGAATCATCACCGCGATGTACCCGATCAACCCCCCCAAAGCCAGTGACCCGGTATCACCCATGAAAACCTGCGCCGGCTTACAGTTCCACCACAAAAACCCAAGGCACGCCCCGCCCATCGCCCCGGCCATCACTGCCAGCTCGTCGGTGAAGGGGACAAAGGGGACATAGAGATACTGGGCAGCCCCCTGATCGCCCGCGATCAGCGCCAGCAAGATAAGCCCAAAGGTGATAATCAACGAAGTGCCCGACGCAAGCCCGTCCATCCCATCGGTGATGTTGACCGCATTGGACAACCCTGCGACCATCATTGTCGCGATGAAGATATAAATCGGCATACTCAGGTAAATCAATCCATCGGCAGCGAACTTGGTGCCCGGGTCATAGGTGCGCTGGAAGGGCAAGTTGAGCACATGGGCCATCGAATCAACCCCATCAGCAAGCACGCCATACCGATATCCGAAAAAGCCGACAATCATCCCGATACCGAGCTGAAAAACCAGTTTCTCCCATGAATAAAGCCCCTGGCGTCCGGTGCCTCTTCGTGCAGCGGTGAGTTTGAGCCAATCGTCCGCCCCACCAACACACGCAAGCCAGATGAGCGTAAAAAGCCCCAGATAGACCCGGTTGATGCGGATGTCTGCGAGCAAAATAGTCGAGATAAAAATCGCACCAACGATCAACACCCCGCCCATGGTGGGCACATTGGCTTTGGTTGCTGCATGTTCGCGTAAAAGCTCAGCGTCGGTCTCCCCGCCGTCGCCGATCTTCATCGAGATCAGAAACCGGATCACCCGTTTGCCCATCAATACCACAATCGCAAACGATAACCCCGAAGCCAGCAGCGCCCGGAACTGGACCTGATCGAAGATCGAAAAGAGCTTGTAGAACACCTCAAGACCAGTCCATGATTGCAGCATTTCAAAGAAAATATAAATCATGCCTGAAACCATGCCTTGGTTCGAGTTGAAGCCGATCTGGCAGCTCGGCTGCTGATGAGGATATACACGATCCGCTCAAGGGCCATCCCACGCGAACCCTTGAGCAGCACATGCGAGCCCGGAAGAACCAAACGGGCGATCTGCGTCATCACCTGGGCATCGAACGATGCGTAGGCGGTGATCCGATCGCTCGGACTCGCAGCATCAGCAAACGATGGGCCGACCAAAATGAATCGGTCGATCGAAGGATACTTCATCAACGCTGCGACCAATGCCTGGTGCTCATCAGCATTGTGCACGCCCAGCTCGAGCATGTCGCCCAGAATCGCGATTTTCTCTCCCTCGATATTCAATCGGTCAAAGGTCCTCAAGCCCGCCCGCATCGAATCCGGGTTCGCGTTGTAGGCATCGTTATAGAGTACGATCGACTTGGTCTTGGTGGGGATTTCAATGCGATCGAAGCGCATCTCGGGGAGACTGACCGCCATCAATCGAGCTCGAATCGCATCGTCGCCAATCCCCAGCACTCGCCCCACCGCAACCGCCAGCGAAGCGTTCGACGCATTGTGCTCCCCGAGCATCGGCACCGTGAACGGCTCGCCCGCAAAGGTGAAACTCGTGTGCCGATCGGTCGCTTCGAGAATCTCGATAGGCACCTCTGTCCCGATGCGGGTGATCTGCACACGGTCCGCTTCCGATTCGATCGCCGATTCGAGCTCGGCGATGCCCCCGACGATGATCGCGTGGGCGCCATCGGGCAAAGCCTTGATGATCTGGGATTTCTCATGCGCCACCCCGCCGCGATCGCCGAGCTCTTCAAGATGAGCAGAGCCGATCGAAGTAATCACCGCGATGTCGGGTTCGATCAGCCCCGATCGGGCGGCGATCTCGCCGGGCGAACTGGTGCCGAGCTCAGCGACCAGATAGTCGGCATCCTGAGGCGTATTGAGGATCGTGATCGGCACGCCCAGCGCGTTGTTGAAGCTCTTGGGCGACACAAACGATAACCCGCTTTGTGCGCACACGGAGTGAATGAGTCGGCAGGTGGTGGTCTTGCCGTTGGAGCCGGTGATGGCGATGACCTTGGTTTGATTGGCCCTGAATCGTTGTCGCCAGGTCCAAGCGAGTTTCGTGATCGCCTCGAGCGCATCATCGACAATCAGCACGGGCACCTCGAACCCATCGGGCACCTTGGTCGCATCGGTGATGACGCACATCCCCGCGCCCGCCTTGGCTGCGTGCTCGAGGTAATCATGCCCATCGACCTGCTCGCCGACGAAGGCGAAGAAGAGCTGCCCGGGCTCGATCGCGCGGGTGTCGATGGCGACGCCTACGAAATCGAACACTTCGAGTTTGGGCTCGATCACCCACCGAGCATCCATCGCGATGCGGATATCCTCGTAGCTCAGGCTGCTCATGCTTCGTGCACCTCGTTCGATGATTCAAGCCTGCGCTGGCGCAAAGCAATCCGGGCATGTTCGCAATCGTCGAAGTGGACGCTTCGGGTGCCTCCCATTGCATCGGGGCAGATCTGCTCGGTCTCGTGCCCTTTGCCCGCGATGAGGATCACATCGCCAGCTCTGGCATGGGCGATCGCATACCCGATCGCCCGGGCGCGATCGGATTGGACGCTGATTTTGGGTTTGTCGTTTGCATCAACGCCTGCGATGATTTCGTCGATGATGCGATTGGGCGATTCGGTGCGTGGGTTGTCGGAGGTAATCACCACCGCGTCGGCGAGCTGCGATGCGATCGCGCCCATCCGTGGTCGTTTGGACTGATCCCGATCGCCGCCGCACCCAAAGACACACCAGAGCTTTGCATCCTCGTCGAGCACCGACCGGATCGCGCCCAGCGCGCTCTTGAGCGCATCGTCGGTATGGGCGAAGTCCACCAGCACCGTCAGATCGTCTTCGCACGATTCAACCCGTTCGAGTCGCCCAGCGGGGAGTGTGAGGTGAGGAAGCTCTTCATTGATCGCCCGGCGTTGATCTTCGATCGAGATTCCTACTCGCCCAAGAACCTGCCCCGCGAGGATAACCGCTTGGAAAACATTCATCACATTGAAGCGCCCAAAGATCGGCACGCGCGATTCGATCGTGCCCATCGGCGTATTCATCGTCAGCGTCATGCCCGCGATGGACTCGTCGTCGATGCGCACCGATTCGCCAAATGCGCAGCGCACGATCTGTGCGCTCTTGGGACACGCCTGGATCATGGTGTCGGCTGCGTCATCTTCGATATTGATCGCTGCGATGCCATCGGGCTTGAGCAACCCGAAGAGCCGGGCTTTGGCATCGCGGTAGTGTGCCATCGTTTGGTGATAGTCGAGGTGATCGCCGGTGAGGTTGGTAAAGGCACAGGCATCGAAACGAATCGCACCCACACGCGATTGATCGAGGGCATGGCTCGACACTTCCATCACCGCTGCTTTGCATCCGTGCTCGACCATCGTTGCCAGCGTTCGGCTCAGTTCAACCGCCGGCGGCGTGGTCATGCTCGCCCGCGCCCGCTCGCGCCCATCATCAATCTCCACCGTCCCGATCAACCCGCACCGGATCCCCGCAGCTTCGATGAGCTGGTGGGCGAGATGAGCAATGGTGGTCTTGCCGTTGGTTCCGGTAATGCCCGCGATCGAAAGCGACCGACTCGGCTCCCCATAAAACCGCTCCGCGAGCTGGGCCCCGACCTGCATGACATCATCAGCGACGAGCACCACGACCTTGGATCGCATCGGGAGCTCAATCTCTTCACGATCAGAAAGGACGGCCACGCACCCGCATTGGACCGCGGGTTCGATGAACCGGTTGCCATCGAGCTGCGTCCCCGATCGGGCGATGAAGAGCGACCCGGGGACGGCGGTGCGTGAATCCTCGGTCAGATCACAGATACGCACGACGCCAAGGTGTTCGCCCCCCGCAACACAGCGCACATCCATCCCAGCTATCAGCTCATCGAGTTTCATATGATGGAGTCTACATCGTCGAAACCGGGGAGGTTTGGGTAGAAAACATCTTGGTGGCCCGGCTCGGCGAACCGGGCCACCGGGGGGCGATCTAAGGCAGGATCAGCATCGCGTCGCCATAGGAGTAGAATCTGTATTGTTCGTGGACAGCTTGTGCATAAATGGCACGAATGCGTTCGAGCCCGTCCACCTCCCCGGGCACATCGAGCATCGACGCCACCATCGCCAAAAGCGTGCTCCGAGGGAGATGAAAGTTCGTCACCATCCCATCGACCCACCGCCAACGATACCCCGGCGAGATCATGATCCGGGTGGAATGGGTCTGAGGCAAGACCGGATTCGATTCGTATAACCCCGCGAAGCTCTCAAGCGTCCGAGCGCTCGTCGAACCCACCGCAATCGTTCGCCCAGAACCCCTCGGCGGGAACAAATCGCCCGCATCGCCCATCGAACACATCTCGGCGTGCATCGGATGGGCATCGAGGGTGTCGGTCTCGATGGGTTTGAATGTCCCCGCGCCCACATGCAAGACAACCTCGGCGGTGCGCACAGACCTGGATACCAACGCATCAAAGACCCGAGGCGTAAAGTGCAGCCCGGCAGTCGGGGCAGCGACTGAACCCGATTCATCATCCGATGCGTACACAGTCTGGTAATGCGATCGGTCGTAAGCATCGGTTGGGTGCTCATCGCGGGCTTTGCGCTGGGCGAGAATATAAGGCGGCAAGGGCGTGTGCCCGATGCGCTCAAGAATCTGTTCAGTAGAATCCGTCGATCCGATCACCCGCACCTTCCACGCGCCCGGGCCTTCGGGTTCGTGCTTTTCGATCAACTCGAGGACGATGTCGGTGGGCTGACCGTTGGCGTCGATGAGCCGATAGCGTTTGCCAGGTTTGGCGCGTTTGGCTTTGAGCAGCGCGACCCAGACCGGGCAATCGTCGATTGATTCGAGCGGAGAGAGATACAGCCCTTCGAATGCGCCGCCTGTATTGGCTGCGTTTTCACCGATGAGCCTTGCCGGGACGACACGCGAGCGGTTGAAAACCAACAAATCCTCAGGCTCGAGCAAGTCGGGCAGATCCGCAAAGACCCGGTGTTCGAGCCGGTCGGGATTCGAGCGATGAACAACCAAAAGCCTCGATTGATCCCGGGGCTCGATCGGCTTGGTGGCGATGAGTTCTTTGGGCAACTCAAAATCAAGCTCATCGGTATGGATCGGTCGGCGGGGCATCGGGGAGGATGATACGCACCATCGGCGTTGCATCCGTGCAACAGGCTGACCCAATCGACTCATCGCAAAATCAACCATTTCGTGAGTCCGAACACGCATGGCGGTTCTTTTCGGACCTGCCCGCCCCGGCACAAAGTATGCAACGGGTTCTGGTGCAATGAGCATCGGAAGAAGTGAAAACTCGTTCAATCCCGCATTGGTGAACCCAGCCCATCTGGTGATGCCTGTGCGGGTGATTGTACCGATGCCCAAGCGGTTCGAAGCTGCTCCTGGGGTGATGCCGTTCCATCGGATGCTCGAAGCGGAGAATCTGGTGCCCAAACCCAAGATTCAACCGCCCGAGCCCCCCGCGATCGTCCGCCCACGCGATACCTATCAGCCGGGTAGTTCGGCCAAGCTCTTGCCAAAGCTCGGCGAGGTATTACCCGTAACGCCGATCGCCCCGGCAGCTGTGAAGATCGAGCAGGTTCGACAGGCGCAACTGCCCGCGACGGGGCGGGTCTTGGATTTGTATCTGTAGGAATCAGCGTACACGCGATGCGCCCGAAGCCTCGCCGAGCTTGTCGATCACCTGCGTCAAATCCGACCAGACCTTTCGGCGATTCTCCTCTGTATACGAGCGCAGCAGATAGGCTGGGTGATAGGTCGGCATGATCTCGACTCGAGGCATCCCCTCAGCGTTGCCCTCGGTGGGCAACGCGTGCCAGTGCCCACGCATCGAACGCATCGGGCTCGAAACCTTGAGCAGAAGTTGCGTCGCGGGCAGCCCGAGCGTGACGATCACCTTGGGCTCAATGATCCGGATCTGCTCCATCAAATACGGCTTGCACAACGCCGATTCCCGACTCGTCGGCGTCGCATTGCCCGGCGGGCGGGTTTTGAGCACATTGGTAATGTACACCGTCTCGCGCGAAAGCCCCATCGCCTGGATCATCTTCTCAAGAAGCTGACCAGCACGCCCGACAAATGGACGGCCGGTGAGGTCTTCCTGCTCGCCGGGCGCTTCGCCAACGAACATCAAGTCGGCCTGGGGGTTACCCTCGCCAAAAACGATGTTGGCGAACTGAGTATTGAAATGCTGATGGGGCGCATCGGCTTCATACTTGCCCCGCAGCGCATCGAGCCGGGCCTGGGGATCGCCAAGGTGCGCATAGGTCTGCTGCAGATCATCCGCAGAAATCGGTGAAACGCCCGGCTGGTCAGCAGATTCAAAGCTCGGCGGGGCATGAGGGGCTCTCGGCCCGCCGGGCTGGGCCGATTCGGTGGGTTCGGTGGGTTCGGTGGGGTTTGAGGCCGATGCTGCCTGAGCGAGCGCAGCGGGCACATTGCCCAAAGGCAAGAAATCAACCCCCATGAGCTTGGCGGTTTGGGCATGCTGGGCAATCAGTCGGCGGGCATCGTCTTGCATCAAATCATGGTAGCACAATCAAACCCGGCAGCGATGCTGAGTATTTGATTCGGGCTGTGGCATTTACCCATCGCTTGGCACGGTTGTCGGCGGGGTGATCTCCGATGCGTCTTTTTCCAGGTCATCAATGATGTCCTGGGCATCATCTTGGAGGTCATCTTTGGCATCCTCACCCACTTTCATCGCCTCGTCGATCAGCTTCTGTGTTTCTTCGTCGTATTCATTTGGAGCGCTGCGTGGGTCGCCATTGCGAGCCTCTGGACTCACTTGACCCGGGGTGGTTTGGAAGTTGGGGAGCTTTGACCCGCTGAGGAAATCGGGGAGGAAGGCACCAGCGACGGCACCGACGATCAATCCGAGGATGAGCCCCGGGAGGAAGGCGTGCGAGAAACTCGAGTTTGAGCTGGTGCTGGAGTTATTGTTGCTCATCGGAGGGGCTCCGGGGTTGGTGTCTTTGTCCTGTTGGGATTCTGTCACGGTCTGGTGACTCAGATCGGCCATTGGGCGCAGTGCCCTTGATGAATCCCAAGCGTGAGTATACAACAAAACCGCACCGGCTGGTCATAAACGCAGGAATTCGGCAATATTAACGCAATCGGCGAATCCGCCATGCCCAGCGGGCATATTCGAACCCGGATCGGAGAAGCCCGAGCTTGCCCTCGGGATGTGTGCCTTGGGGAAAGGCGGTGGCGGTTCGCCAGGTCCAGTATCGTCCTTTGAACTGAAACTGAGACACAATCGCCAATGACATGAGCACCCAGAGCGAGCCGAGGAAATCGGTCAGGTGACCCACCAGATTGCCCAGCGAACGATCAATCATGACGCTTCACTCTGGGAGGCTGCGTGCTTTGCATATTCGCCTGCGTACCACTCGATGGTTTGGGCAAGCCCCGTTTCGAGGGTGGTCGCAGGCTCATACCCGATCACCGCTTTGGCCAGATCGACACATGAGACCGAATGGAGCACCTCGCCGACGCGTTCGGGCGCGTATTGAATCTTGATATCGGTCGTCCCGAGTATCTCAGCGATCATGGTGGCGAGTGTGTTGATGGATGTCCGCACGCCAGCGCCGATATTGACGACCTGCCCTCTGAGCGGTTCGTCAGCGACAGCAGCGAGCAGGTTGGCAGCGACGGCGTTGGAGACATGGGTGAAATCTCGGGTCTGTTCGCCCGAGCCATAGATGATTGGGGATTGGGCATTGAGATACCGCGTGACGAATGCGGGGATGACGGCGGCGTAGGCGGAGTCGGCCGCCTGGCGCGAGCCGAAGATGTTGAAGTAGCGCAGCGAGATGGTGTCGATGCCATAACACGCTGCCCAGGAGCGCATGAGTGATTCGCCGCCATACTTGGCTGCAGCGTAGGGTGACTCGGGTTCGGGAGCCATGGATTCGCACTTGGGCAAATCCGGGTTGTTGCCATAGGCACTCGATGATGCCGAGTAGATTACGCGCTGGGCGCCAGCGTTTTGGGCCGCCTGAAGCACCCGCATCGAACCCGTCGCGTTGACGACCCAGTTGCGTGCTGGGTCTTCGATTGACATGGGGACTGATCCCAAAGCAGCGAGATGAAACACACTCTGGACCCCCTCGACTGCCCGGCTCATTGCGTCGGGATCGAGGATGCTCGCTTGGATGAATCGGACACGATCGGGTGCTCGATCCATCGCCTGGGCGATGTTCCGGGCCGATGCGTTGGAAAGATCGTCGATGACGGTGACCAATGCGCCCAAAGAGACGAGTGCATCGACCAAGTGCCCGCCGATGAACCCGGCTCCGCCGGTGACACAGACCCGTCGCCCTGCGATCTGCTCAGCCAACCCGGTGGGCAACAGAGATACAGCTTGGTGTGTTGGCACGCTCATGGGTGCAAGTCTAGACCCGAATCCCCTTTGGGAGGCTCTGAGCACTGAGGGCAGCGGTGATATTGCATGGAATGGCTTGATACAGATATGGCCCAGAGGGGCAAAGGACGATGCGCCTGTGAGATCGTGGAATGGGATTACGGGCGAGATTGTGGGCGGGGTTGTGAATTAGTGTGTCTCGGGCACGGGCAGGTCGCGGAGGAACTCGATCAGGCGGGGGCGTGATGGGCTTGCTGCATCTCGGACATAGGCACCTGCAACGCCACAGGCTGCTGCGAGTGACTCGCCAAGCGGGAGCCCGGCCATCTGGGCAAAGCTGAACCCGCCTCCGAAATGATCGCCTGCGCCCGTCGAGATTCTTGGCTTGCGGGTGTAAGGCCCAGAGAACCAGCAGGCATCACCCGAGCGATCCGCTCCACCTGCGCCCGTGTGCTGATGGATGACCACGCAATCGAGCCCGAGTTTATCGCGGATGGTCATGGCTGCTTCGGGGACCATTTCGGTCAATGTGCGGTTGTGTTCGTCGTCATAGACCTCGGCCCCGATGACGCCTGCGATGCGTCCGCTCTCGGCGAGGTTGAGTCCGAGGGTGACGGGGAGGTGGGTTTGGAGCTGTTGAATGAGTTTCATCGCCGTGACGATATCGGCATCGGTGCGTTTGGCCGGGTCAGAGAGGTCGATGAAGATGCGTCGTTGGTGGTTATTGGAGAGGTGTGGGAAGATATCGTTGCAGAGTCCTTCCCAGATGCCTGGGACGCCGCCGACGAGTGTCCAGTTGACGACCGAGATGAGCGAGACGCCGTCGATGATCTCGATGAGTTTTTCGATGCCGACGACTTCTTTGATGCGTTCCCAGGTGACGCGTTGAACGGATTCGGGCTTGCCGAGCATGATTTTGCCGTCGTCGAACTCGAGCGCATCGGTGCGTCCTGGCGGGCACAGCGGGATGACCCGTTCACACTTCTGGGCAAATGGTTGATAGATCGGATCGACCTTCTTCCAATCGTCTTCGGTCGAGACCGCTCCGATGTAGGTGACGGGCGAGCCGAGGGACCCAAGTGCGCTCGAGAGGAGCGGGCCGTTGCCTCCGAACCGGGTATCGACGATGACGAGTTCGATGTTGGCGGATCGGTTGGCTGCAGCTCCGCATCGGGCAGCGAACTCGGGGATGGTATGGATGCGTTCGTAGTCATCGTGAGCCATGGAATGGCGTTTGTCGACGACATGGATGATCGAATCGACGAACCCGTCGAACCCGACGAGCGAGCGCATGGACAAGGCTTTGTCGCTGTCGATCGCTTCGAGTGCGTCGGCGGCGCTTTGGGCCAGGTCCGTTCGCGTGGCGGATTGTTGCATATGGATGGGATTCATCAGAGAAGTAGTTTAGGCAAGTCCTTTCGTGGGTTGGGATAAGCATACCATAGATTCCATATCGGGGAAAGGATCAAATATGCCCACAATCGTTTTCGCAACCCAGAATCCGGGGAAGGTCCATGAGCTTCGATCGCTTTTCGCGGACTCAGGGATTGATCTTATCGGGCTTGATTCGTTCGCCCGGGTGTTTGACGAGCCGATCGAAGATGGCGAAACATTTCTGGCCAACGCGACGATCAAGGCACTGGCGTATGCCCAGGCCACCGGGATGCACTGCCTGGCAGACGATTCGGGATTAATTATTGATGCCCTGGAGGGCAAACCCGGGGTGATTTCGTCGCATTATGCTTTCGATGGCGAGGAAACCGGCGAGGCAGCGACAATGACCCGGGAGCAGCGCGACGAACTCAACTCTCAGCGGGTGCTGCGCGAACTCGAAGGGATTCCCGATGAGAAGCGATCAGCCCGGTTCACCTGCACGATGGTGCTCAGCGATCCATCGGGGAAGGTGCTCGCATCGACAGCGGGGGCCTTCGAGGGGCGGATCGGGCAAATCGGCGAGGTGCCTCGGGGGGACAATGGGTTCGGGTACGACCCGCTGTTTCTCGTCGGGCCAGACTTTGAGCGGACGAGTGCCCAGATGTCGCCAGCAGAGAAGAACGCGGTCTCGCATCGGGCCAAAGCGGTGGAGGCGATGATCGAAGCGATCTTGGACATGCAGCTTTGAGCCGACACGCTGGGTGCCACGACTCGCCGTCTTCGGCGCAGTCGTATCTTGGACCTTCCTGCAACTCAGACACGACTGCGCCCTTCGGGCGAGTCGTGGCACCCGAGACCCGATGTGATTTCAAAGAAAACTGAAAACTCAATCGGCTCCCCCTAGCATTGGGCATGACGACCATGATGAACACGATGAACACGATGAACACGACCCTTCCCAACGCTGTGCCCAACCTTGATCCCGCGATCGAATCCATCCGCGCCAAAGTCCTCGCTGGGCAGAGGCTCACGCTCGAAGATGGGGCCGTGCTCTACGAGACGCGCGATATCTGGTCCGTCATCGAGCTCGCCAAGCTCGTCCGCGATCGCATGCATCCGGGCGTCGCGTACTACAACATCAACCGGCACCTCAACTACACCAATGTCTGCGCCCTCTCGTGCAAGTTCTGCGAGTTTGCACGCAAGCAAGGCGACGAGGGCGCATACACCCGTGATCTGGACTACATCAAAGAACAAGGGCACAAAGCCCTCGAATCGGGCGCGACCGAGATGCACATCGTCGGCGGGTTGAATCCATATCTCCCCTTCGCGTACTACACCGAGATGCTCAGCGCGCTGCGTGAGATCGTGCCTCAGGTTCATCTCAAAGCGTTCACCGCGGTCGAGCTGGTGCACCTGGCGCGGATCGCCAAGGTCTACAAGCGCGATGACACGAAAGTCGGCGTGCGTTGGGTGCTCGAGCGATTGAAAGAGGCCGGGCTCGGATCGCTGCCCGGCGGCGGGGCCGAGGTCTTCGACGAACGGGTGCACAAGGAAGCCTTCAAGTCCAAGATCGGCGCGCACGAATGGCTCGATGTGCATCTTGTCGCTCATGAACTGGGACTCAATACCAACTGCACCATGCTCTATGGGCATGTTGATAAACAAGACGAACGCCTGCGCCATATGGAGATTCTGCGCCGATCGCAGGACCAGGCGCTGCATCGCTTGGGATATACGGGCGATGGGGATGGGTACATTGCGCAAGGGATTGTCGAGTCCGAGCAGATCAGTGCGCCGGTCATCACGCTTTCGGGCGAGGGGGCGACGCTCCCGGTGGCCCGGCTCGCCGAGCCGGGTCTTCATGATGTGCCTGTGAAGTCCAATAAAGACCCCGGCTCGGCGAGCCGGGCCACCGAAGAAACCAATCAAACTGCGGGCGGGTACTACCAGACCATCACGCCTTTGCCCTTCTTCCCCGATGGCTCCGATCTCGAAAACCTCCCGGGCCCGACGGGTCTCGAAAACCTGCGAACGCTGGCCATCACGCGATTGATGCTCGACAACTTCCCGCATGTCAAAGCGTTCTGGATCATGCAAAGTCTGCCGATGGCGCAGGTGATGCTCGAAGCGGGGGCCGACGATATTGACGGGACGGTGGTGTGGTACGACATCACCAAAGCGGTCGGCAAAGGCACACACCAGGAAACCACCGAACTCGATTTGAAGCGGGCGATCGAGGAGGCGGGGTACACGCCGATCGAACGCGACACACTGTATCGGCCGGTGGTGAGGAGTGGACGCGATTGGCGCGTGGAGGGGTAGCTTTGGCTCAAAGGACAATCCCAGAACCCGAAGACTTCGGCATCAAGTGGCGTGTTCTTGCGGGGGTATTCACAAGTGTGATCCTGACCGGCATGATCGCAGCAGTCTCGGCGGGGATATCTGGCAATGGATATGTTTCAGACTTTGCGTTTGTCTTCGGGCTGTTGATCGGAGTTTTCTTCGTTTTGCCTTTGTATGTGCCGGTGGTGGTTTGTGTAGAGTTTGGACGCGCAACGCTGCTGATGTTTGGATGTGCCGCGATTGGTGCATTTGTTGCAGCGGGTGTTTTTCCGCCAGATTCATACCCGATGCTCTCGCTGTTTGGTGCTTCGGTTGGTGTATGTGTCGGCGCGATGCTCGCCTGGATGTTCGTCCCTCGCTATGCAGGAGGTATACCAGGGACCTGCAAACACTGCGGCTACTCGCTCGAAGGGCTACCTGAAAATGTGCCTTGCCCGGAGTGTGGGCAAGAAAAGAGCGACCCGCAGGCCGCTCTTTGAAGGCTTGGTTGTGGGAATCAGCTTAGAACTTCCACCCGACACCCATGTAGTAGTTCACATCGTTGGGCTTAATTCCTGTGCCTGGGTCGGAGTCGTGGCGGTGCTCGAACCCGGCATTCATAGTCATGCCGGTTTCATCATCAAGAACGACCTCGACACCTGCGTTTGAGTACCACCGGAACTCGCCGAAGTCATCGAAACTTGGGTAGTAGGTGGTCGAGGCGACGAGCTTGGTGTTCTGAGAATACTGGTAGGTCCAGTCCAACCCGAGGAGCCCTTCGGGGATGAGTTTTTCGTCTGCATTGTTGCCCGTGTCATACGAAGCACCCAGACCAGCACGCCCGACGAGGGTGGTTTTGTCATCTTTGATAAACTCGTATCCCACACCCACTGCTGCACTGAATCGGTGCTGCCATGCCTGGAACTCATCGTATTCGTATCCGCCTTGGGCGAAGTATCGCCATTTACCATCGGTGAGCCAATCATTTTTGATATGGAGTTCGCCTCGCGCGGTGTTCTTGGTGCCTTCGGATGTGCCATAGTAGTAGGCCAACGAGAGCGAGGTTTCGTATTTGGAAGTGTTGCGTTGCCCTCCGATCGCTAGGCGCGCATTGAAGTTCTCGGTGTTACCCGACGAGCCTCCAAGCCCGGCATTGGCTGACCAGTCCCACCCATCGGCCCACGAGTTTGGATCGGCGGGGGTTTCTGGCTCGGCTTCGGGTTGGATTCGGGTTGTTGCGTCCTCGGCGACGACTTCGATCTTACCTGCGCTTGTGGTCATGGCGACCTGGGCCTGGGCAGCTTCGAGCTCGGCTTGGGCAGCTTCAAAGGCGATGCGGGCTGCTTCGAGCCGTTCGAGGGCGCTGGTGTTGGTGTCGCTGGCGAGTGCGGCCGACGAGCAGCACATGCCCGCTGCGATCGCAATGATGGCTGATCGGTTGATTCGATTGATATTCATGTGGGTTCCACCTCTTTTTGGTATCTACAAAGGCCAACTGCCTCATCCCCGAGACTGGCACAGAGAGGAAATGCCTAAAGTTCTGGGGAGTCAACCCCAGCGAAGATGAAACTCGAACCCCGATATCCGGTATCCTCAAAGCGTGCCCAGATCACACATCTGCCCATCGTGTCTGACAGAGCTCGCCCGCATCCGCGCGGTGCCTGATCCGCACTACCGCTTGCCCATCGTGGTCTGTCCGAGATGTAAACTGGCCTGTGTACGGACAAAGCATCCCGATCAGGCGTTCTGGCGGGAGACTCGCCGGGCGATGCGATCGGTTCGGCTCCTTGTGCTGACAACTGTGATGACGGTGCTCAGCGCCGGGACCATCGCGGGGATGTCGTTTTCGATGCGATTGGTGCTAACCAACAGACGAGGCGACTTGCGCGGGTTGGGTTCGATTGATCCTGACGAAACCTATTACCTGCTTGGGGCTGCGCTCCTGGTGATGCTCGGCGGGTGTGTAGTCCGGATGATTTATGCCCACCAGAAGCTCTGGGTCGCGTGGTTGATACTGATGATCCCAAGCACGATTTTCGTCTATCTCGATGCCATGGTTGGATGGGCGATAGACTCGATGAGACGGATGCTCGATCTCAATCCGAGCCTCGAAATACCCAGCACAGCAGAGCTCGCTGGGCGATCGAAAGTTTTTTTCATCATGATCGGCGTCGCGAGTGCCGGGATGCTTCTGGGCATACTCATGAATCGGATGGTCTTGACGAGTTCGCGCAAGCGGGTAAGCAAGATTCGCCGGAAGATCAGGATACGGCAGGCAAAGCAGTATTGAACGCAGGGGATGATATGAATACAACAAATGACACACACACCCAGACCCCATCAATGCCCTGCGACGCTGGCGATTTGATCGAGAGCATCCGCGCCGATCGCGCGTGCATCAAGTGCGGGTTCAATCTCTTCGGGCAGGCGGTGGTCAAAGAGGAACACTATCAACTCCCCATCGCTCGTTGCCCCGAGTGCGGCACCGTCGCGGCGTTGCAGTCGTATCCAACGATGTCGCATTGGGTGAACCGGTTTCGGGCGCTGATCGCTGGGGTGTGGATCATTGCGCTGCTCTTTGCATTCATCATACAGATTCTGATTGTTGGCTCCTTCGCCGACAGCGCCTCGCGCGCAGTCGGCGACCCGCTTGCCAAAGAAATCGGCAAGGCATACTACCAATGGGCAGAGGAAAACGGAACGACGACAAGCATTGCAGGGTGGGCAGCTACGCCAGAAGCGTATTATCAATGGGTGAGCGTCCCGAGCGACTGGGTAGACGAGCACCTCAATGAAATCGTCGCTGAGTTCGGCGGGCTTTGGAAGGAGTTTGATCGCTCGACTTTCATGTATGTGATTCCCGCCTGGATCGTTGCGTTTTTGACCGGCGTGTTCTGGAGCATTGTCTTGCTTGGCGCAAGCCGGAAACGGGCAGCGATGGTTCCCGTCGTTGCGAGTGTATTCATTGTCGTCCTATCGTTCTTTTCCTTCTCACCTCCGATGTTCTTTGCGCTCCAGGCCTCGGAGATCGCCAAAGAGCTGTACGCCAGCCTGCTGACCCCGGTCGCGGTGGGCATCCAGTTACCTATGATCCTTCTGGGTGTTTTTCTTGGGCGCAAGATCGCACGAGGCATCATCATATTGACGCTCCCGCCTCGCTCCCGCATCCCGTTTTCGATTTTCTGGACGCGTGATGGGCTTGCGTTGCCGAGGCCGAAGTTCAAATAAAAACCCGTCCCAAACGGGACGGGCTGGTAAGGTTTGAGTTGGGCAAAGGATTACTTGTCGTCGTCCTTCACTTCATATTCAGCGTCGATCACATCGGGATCGTTCGAAGCCGATGAAGCTTCGGGCTCTGGTGCAGCCGATGCATCGCCCGCCTGGGCGGCGCTTGCTTCGTAGATCACCTTGCCCAGTTCCATCGAGGCGGCTTCGAGCTCTTTGAGCCCGGCTTCGATGGCTTGGCTTGTGACCGACTCGTCCTTGAGCTTGGTTTCAAGCCCTGAAATCGCAGCCTCGATCGAGGAACGGATTTCGGGGGTGACCTTTTCGCCGTGCTCTTCGACGCTTTTGCGGATCTGGGCGATCGTGCCGTCGGCCCGGTTCTTGAGATCGACCAACTCGCGGCGTTTCTTGTCTTCCTCAGCGTGCGCCTCGGCGTCGGCCTTCATCTTGTCGATCTCGGCGGTATCCAACCCGCCCGAGTTCTCGATGCGGATGTCGGCCTTCTTGCCCGTGCCTTTGTCGGTCGCGGTGACTTGAAGGATGCCGTTGGCGTCGATGGCAAACTCGACCTCGATCTGAGGCGTGCCCCTTGCCGCTGGCGGAATATCGGCAAGCTCGAACATCCCCAGCGTCCGGTTGTCCTTGGCAAACTCTCGTTCGCCTTGGAGCACATGAATCTGCACGCTTGGCTGATTGTCCGCCGCTGTCGAGAAGATTTCCTTCTTCGAGGTCGGGATGGTGGTGTTGCGTTCGATGAGTTTGGTCATCACGCCGCCCATGGTTTCGACACCGAGCGACAATGGTGTCACATCAAGGAGCAGCACATCTTTGACATCGCCAGAAAGCACGCCACCTTGGACGGCTGCGCCGATGGCGACGACCTCGTCGGGATTGACGGTCTTGTTGGGCTCTTTGCCGAAGAGCTCTTTGACGATTTCCTGGACTTTGGGCATCCGGGTCGAACCCCCGACGAGCACGACTTCGTCGATCTTGGAGATATCAACCCCGGCGTCCTTGAGCGCGTTGAGACATGGGGCCTTGACGCGATTGAAGAGATCATCACAGAGCGATTCAAACTTCGACCGGCTCAGCGTCTGCTGGAGATGCTTGGGTCCCGCATCGGTCGCGGTGATGAACGGCAGGTTGATCGTGGTCTCCTGCGAGTTCGACAGTTCGATTTTGGCCTTTTCCGCAGCCTCTTTGAGCCGTTGCATCGCCATCGCATCGGCGGTCAGATCAACACCCTCCGACTTGCGGAACTCCTCGGCGATGAAGTCGATCAATCGCTGATCCCAGTCATCACCACCGAGATGGGTATCGCCATTGGTCGAGAGGACCTCGAAAACACCATCGCCGACATCAAGGATCGAGACATCGAAGGTCCCGCCACCGAGATCGAAGACCGCGATTTTTTCGTTGGCCTGCTTGTCGAGCCCATAAGCGAGCGCAGCAGCGGTGGGTTCATTGATGATCCGTTTGACACTCAAGCCCGCGATCTCGCCGGCGTCTTTGGTCGCCTGGCGCTGCGCATCGTTGAAGTACGCCGGCACGGTAATCACCGCTTCGGTGACGGGTTCGCCAAGGTAATCTTCCGCGGTGCGTTTGAGCTCGCCGAGGATCATCGCCGAGATTTGCTGGGGGGTGAACTCTTCACCTCGTACATTGACCTTGACGAAATCCTCGGGGCCTCCGGTGATTTCGTAGGGGATAAGTTTTTCTTCTGATGATACTTCTTTGTGACGCCGCCCCATGAACCGCTTGATCGAAAAGACGGTATTCTTTGGGTTGGTCACTTGCTGATGCTTGGCCTGTTGCCCAACGAGGCGCTCGCCTTTGTCGGTGAAACCGACGACCGACGGGGTCGTGCGGTTGCCCGAGCTATTGATAAGCACCTTGGGCGCGTCGCCTTCCATGACGGCGACGACCGAGTTGGTCGTTCCGAGGTCGATTCCGATGATTTTTCCCATGATAAGCCTCCTTCTGTCAATCCCCGATTTTGGCTGATGAGGCCTCGTGGGGAGTGGTTATGTGTGTGATTCCGCACAAGAGTTGCAACTGCCGTGCCATTTCATTTTGTCGAATTCTCGTCCCCAGGGGCCCAAACACCCCCGCCAGGGTGCCCAAAGTGCATGAGGCTGTCAGTTTGGCAGAGTGGACATACCGCACAAGGAGGCTGCAACACCAAAGGAACGGGCTACTCCGGCTGGCGGAACAGGGCGACGACGGCAGCGTGCCCGTGCTGGAAAACCTGTCCATCCACCGGGCCGATTTCGCCGGCGGCAAAGAAACCCGCAGCCGGGATGCCCGCCTGGGGATCGACCTCGGTGCCTGACTTGGCCAAGTTTGCACCATCGGGTTTTTGATCGAACGCATGGGTGATCGCTGCAGCATCATGACCCGAATCCCCAAAGAACGCATGCCCTCGGCTGGCACATGAGATCAGCAAAGCACCGGCGGGTTTGGAATAGAGCCTTTGCCCATCGAGCAAAAGCGAGAGGTCTTCGCGGGCGGTTTGATCGTCATGAAGATGAAGCTGAATAGTCTGCCCGGCGTGGACCAGATCGGCAACGGCGACGGCTCCTGAAGTCTCGTCGCCGCCCATGATGTTGCGGATCAGGAAATCACCTCGCCCAAAGTGCGATTTGTTCTCATTGATGACCCGTCCCATCACCAACCCATCGCCAAGGAGCTGCTTGTCGTTCGCGTCGAGCTCGCTAACGAGTTCGCGGATGGCATCGACCGCCCGGACGCCTCCGAGTTCGAGCAAGAGATTGCCTCGGGCTTTGGTGATAATCATCGGGTGCCCGATGGGTCGGCATCCTTGCGAGACGATGGTGTCGATCTGGATCGGCCCGGAGAGTGTGACGCCCATCGCCCCTGAGTTGCGGATTTCACCATCGAGGAGCAGGGTGTTGGTATTGGCGCGATTGCCCGCCGAGGCCATGCCCCCGAGGATGGTACCGATGTGATCCACTCGTCCCGACTCGGCCACGACCTGCATCCGCGCAGCGCTGAGCGCGGGGATCAGGTTGACCATCGGAACGGAATATGGGTCGGCAAAGAAAAGGGTCACCTTCATGTCTTCCGATGCGCCGATGCGATCGGACAAGGCTGCTGCCCGGGTCTCCATCGAATCCCTCGGCGAAAGGTGGTCGATCCAGAACGGATTGATCCCCACACCCGGGAAACGACACGCCATAACCGAGAGCCCCGGCCCTTGCTCAACCTCGGTGGGGCCCGACATCACGCCCGATGCGGTGATCCCGAGCATGTGCGACGAGCTGAGCCGATCGCGGAGGGTATCAGCGATCATGCCCATCCTTCGGGCATGATGAAGCGTTGCAAAGACCATCAGCAGATCGGGCGCTGAGCCGAGCTGGGACTTGATGCGATCGGCGACCTGGAGCGCCGCGTCGATGGGGTCTTGGCGCGTCGAGAGCGCAGCGACCATCTTGATCATATCGAGATCATCGCTTGGTTCTTGAGCCATTGGGATTGGGTCATTCTGGCATGGGATCGATGCGCTCGGGCTCGATGACGATGAGTTTGAGCGATTGATCGTTGTTTGTTTTTCCGATGACGCCGACGACTCGGCCCAGAAGATGCCGAAAGTCCTGCTCGGCGTTGGGGGCGACATACCCAACGGTGCGCTGGGCCCCTGTTGCCGGGTCGGTCGCCTGGATGCGATAGAGCAATGGCAGGCGATCGCCGGTGTAGACCGCGCTGGTGACCATGCGCCCGACGAGCTGGTAGGCCCGTCCGTCCTGCCAAGCCTGGATATCTTTGGCGAGCTGATCGGCTTTGGCGTCGTAGGCTGCCAGGGTCGCCGCGATGGCCCGGCGCTGATCGCGCGATTCCATCCGGATATCGAGCCACTCGATGCGCTGATCGAGGGCGTTAGCCAATGATGAACCTTCTTGGGCCTGAGCGCGGGTGCGGGTGAACTCGGCGTAGAGCTCGTCGAGGGCATCATCGAGCTGGGCTTTGGGCAATGTGCGGGCCGAATCAAAAGCGGCTTCGAGGTCTTCAAGGGCAGAAGCACTCACACGACCGCTCGGCGCGGTGCGACCCTTGGGTGCCAAAGCGGTCTCGACCTTGATCGGCGCTGCATTCTCGATCTCGACGGGCTCGGACGAGGGCATGTCCATCTCGTCCATCATCGAATGATCGACCTGATCTCGAGCTGATGGCTCGGTCGCTTCTTCCGCAATTGGATCGGGTTTGGGCGCTGGTTTGGGCGCTGGTTTGATCGATGGTTTGGTTGATGGGAGCTGGGTCCCCGCTTTGAAGGCGCTGATTTCCTCGGCGGTGGCGTCGCGGAGCGCATCGGATCTGATATAGGCTACGGGCAACTCGCCCGAGGGGCTTGTCGGAGCGATGACGCGATAGCCCAAAACAACCCCTGCATCATTCTTGAGCACTTCGAGCACTTTGAGCGTTGTACCCATCGGCAGAGCGGCGTCGTAGAGCGTTTTCCATGCCCCGGCAAGCCCTGACAAATGCGATGGGGCGAGGAGCTTGGAATCGACAATCAAAGTGAGTGTTTTTCCACCTGAAGCGGCTTCGACTTCGTTGGCGGACACAAAGGCACCGACGAAGTCAGGGAGCAGGACTTGGGTGTAGGTTCCCGAGGTGTCGATCGCTTGCAGGGGGGTGTTGGCATTGAGCTCGGCGATGGCGTAGAAGATATCCTGGCCGCCGCTGCGGAGAAAAGACTTGTCAGCCTTGACGATCTGAAGCGGCAAATCGGCCCGAGCAGCATCTTGAGCAACGCCTTGGGTACCCAAAGCACCTGTTGACTCGGCCAATACGGACACCGAGCCCCCAACAAGGGCAAGCCCGAAGACACAAGTGGTAATCGAGATTCTGGTCATATGGATGTTCTTTCGCATGGCTGAGCTCCAAGGCTGTTCCAAATCCGGATCGTGTCTCCCCCAAAGTGTACCCGTCCTCATCGTCGAGGTTCTCTGAGGCAGGGCAACGACACCCCATTCTACCCAACCTACCGTTGAAGCATGGCTATGAATCCACGCAATCATCGAGTCTTCGCCCCGTCAACCGCCTATACCGGGATTGGCGCAATCCTTGCAGCTGGGCTTTGCCTTGGTGGGCCTGGAGGATGTTCTTCGCCGATTGAGCGTCAGGGCGAGAAAGAGCTCCAGCAGGCCATGATCCGGGCGATCGAAATGGAGCTCCAACACGCCAAAGAAAACCCCGCACCCCGCGAGCTGAGCACCCAACTCGATCTCTCCAAGCTCGAAATCCGCGAAGATCATCTCGAACAGATCGAGCGGGAGTTTTCGGCTGCCGGGTACCTCGCCGAGCTCAAAGCCAGATCGCCCGATGGCGATGATCCGATCTCGACCCTTGTTGGCGATGATCTGATGGGTCAGCCCACCAAGCTCATCGGGCTTTCGCTCGAGCAGGCGATCCAGACGGCTGCGGGCAACAACCTCAATGTCGAAATCGCCAGCTTTGTCCCCGCCATCTCGCAGACCCTGCTCACCCAGGCCCAGGCGCAGTTCGACTGGCTGTTCTTTGCATCGGCCCAGTATCAGGATTCGATAATTCCCCAAGCGGGCTTTGCCTTTGCAGGCTCGGCATCGATCGCTCAGAATATCACGCAGGCCGGTGATGCCTCGGCTGGGGTTTCGCGCCAGCTCACCACCGGGGGGACCATCCAGCTCACCAATGCCATCAACTATACCAATATCGAGAGCTCATTCTTTGGAACCTCACCGGTGCCCAACCCCGCCAACACCTCGAATATGGTGCTCGACATCACCCAGCCTTTGATGCAGGGGTTCGGGCGTGATACCAATATGGCCGAGGTCTACATCGCCCGCAACGCCGAGCGTTCGAGCGTGGCTTCGCTCAAGTCTTCGCTCATCGAAGCCTCCGCCGAGACGGAAAAAGCGTACTGGACGCTGGTGCTTCGATATAAAGAACTCATCATCCGCGCCAAGCTCCTCGAACGGGGGATTCAGGTTCGCGATGATATCAAAGCAAGGCGGGTGCAAGATGCGCGCCAGGCCCAGATCGCCGATGCGGTGGCGCGGGTTGAGCGTCGGCGATCCGACCTGCTCGTGGCGCGAACAAATCTCCGCAATGCCAGCGATCAGCTCAAACTCTTGATGAATGACCCGGGCCTGCCCGTGGGCAGCGAAATGCTGATTGTGCCGACTGATGATGTCATCACCGAACCGATCTCCTATTCGCTCCTCGATGCGATCACCAACGGCATCACCACCCGGCCCGAAATGGAAATCGCCCTGCTTGCGATCGACGATGCCTCCATCCGCCAGGAGGTCGCCAAGAATCTCCGCAAGCCCAAGCTCGATATCACCGCGCAAGCGCGGATGCTGGGGCTCAATGACTCGTTCCAGGATGCCTACTCCGATTCACGATCGAGCCGATTTATTGATGATTGGCTCCTGGGCATCCGGTTCGAACAGCCCATCGGCAATCGGCTCGGCGAAGCTGAGTATCGCAAAGCCAGACTCGAACGGATGCAATCGGTCGTGGCCTATCGGCAAAGCGCCCAAAATATCGTGTTTGAAATCAAACTCGCGCTCAACGCCATCGTCACCAACAACGCCCTGATCGAACAATCCACCCTCTCGCGGGTGGCCCAGAGCGAAGCGTTGCGGGCGCTGATTGTCGAGAAGGAGCTGACCAACGCCGGGTATTCGGTCGAGCGATTGAACCTCGAGCTCAATCAGCAAGATTCGCTCGCCAACGCCGAGATTGCCGAGGCTTTGGCCCAGGTGAACTACAACATCGCGATCGTGGACCTGCACAAAGCCATGGGCACAACGCTCGATCGTTCGCGGATTGATTTCGTGGTGCCCGATGCCAATCAGCTCGCCCCCGGCGAGTCGGCATTGGACTACAAGGTCGAGCCTCAAGCCGAGCCTGTGCCAGAACCAGATTCGGCAGCAGAATCGGAATCGGAATCGGAAGTGGGCGATGAGTGAGATTCTCGAAGGGCCCTGCGCGATCGCCTTAGGCGTCGATCGGCTCGGCGAAGGTAAGCTCGTCGTGTTCCCGACCGAGACGGTCTATGGGCTCGGAGCCAACGCGCTCGATGCCAAAGCGGTCGAGCGGGTGTTTGCGCTCAAGGGACGCCCAGCAACCAACCCGCTGATCGTGCATGTCTCGGGGATTGTGATGGCCAAGACGGTGGTGGCGCATTGGCCTGAGCCTGCGGATTTGATCGCAAAGGCGTATTGGCCTGGGCCGGTGACGATGGTGCTGCCCAAGGCTCAGTGTGTACCCGGAATCGTCTGTGCCAATGGATCAACCGTGGCGGTGCGGTGCCCGGAGCATCCGTGCGCCTTGGCGTTGATCGAATCGTTCGGCAAGCCGATCGTTGGGCCCAGCGCCAACCCATCGGGGCGCATCTCCCCCACCGCCCCCGAGCATGTCGCTGACGGGTTCCCCGATGCGGACCTGATGATCGTCGATGGCGGGCATTGCCGGGCGGGGATCGAATCGACGGTGGTCGATCTCTCGGGCGAAACTGCCCGGGTGCTTCGCCCGGGGATCATCGGGGCCCATGCGATCAGCGAAACAATCGGTCAGCCTGTCGCGTGTGTGACGAAATCGCACGACGACCCGATCGCCAAATCGCCCGGCATGATCGGCTCGCACTATCAACCCAGAACCCCGACCAAACTCGTCGCTGCCGACGAGCTGGGGTCGGCTACGGGTTCGGTGACGCTCATCGCCTGGTCGATCGGATCGCACCCGGCGGGCGGCGTGTTGATTTCGATGCCTGCAAAGCTCGACGCCTACGCCAGCGCGATCTACCGGGCGCTTCACGATGCCGACCGGGAGGGTCAATCGGCGATCTGGATCGAGGAGCCTGCGATTGGATATGGACCAGATGACCAGGCGATCCGCTCGGCGATCATGGAACGGCTTGAACGGGCTGCACACAAATAAGTGTTTCCTGATTCGTGGTGTATGGATTCGTGATGTATAACCATGACGGCTCCCTGGTGTTGGCAAAGCCAAAGCCATACCTTTGGTATTCAGTTGCACCCCCCATACCTCAAGCCCAATGCCTCAACGAGCAGCCATCGCCTCAGAAATCGCCCTTCCGGGTACATCTGCTCACTTTAGGCTCCTATTGTGCCGACCCAGGGATGGATATTTAGC
>WFPK01000026.1 GCA_015487555.1 Phycisphaerales bacterium | reverse complement strand
CTCCACCCTCGATCAGCACCTCTGGTGGCTGGTCCAATCCAACACCTTCGACCCCGACGCAGCCCACGCCCTCATCACCCCAACAGGCGCCCTCGTCCCCGATTCAGCCAACCTGGCCATCGAATACCGCACCATGGTCGAGCTCGGCGCCCTCCACGCCCTCTGGATCATCGCCCACCGTTCCAACTCCCAATCCCTCATCGCCCGGTGCCTCGATGCTGCCATCTGGCACACCCGCGAGCTCCAGCCCGACAACGCCATCAACCGCCCCTGGGCAACACAGGTCTTCATCGCATTATCACAGACAGCAACCGATGCCGAAACCAGCCACCTCGCCCACCTCCACGCCCAGACCCTTATCCACAACTGCTCAATATCCCTCGGCTCCCCCGACATCCTCAGCGCCCTGATCCTCAAAGATGCCGCTACCCAACTCAAGTGTCCCAATCCGGGTGCCACTACTCGCCCGTAGGGCGCAGTAGTGCAGAGGCCCCAAACAACAAAAAACACGACTGCGCCGAAGACGGCGAGTGGTGGCACCCAAAGCTTATTCTCAAGAACGCGCAGAGAACCCTACTTCGCCGGCTTCCGCTCGCCATTCTTCCGAGCATACAACCAAGTCCGCAGCGCTGCATTGCTCGAATACAACTCGAGCCATTCCGCCTTATCTTCCTGATACTTCGTCGCCAGCGCCGCCGCCACCAACCCCATAAACATCGGCTGAGGCGTCAAAGGCCTCGAAGTCAGCTCGGGATGGAACTGCGCTCCAATAAAGTACGGATGCGTAATCGCCCCCTCCTCCGCGCCCCCCTCATGATCCGATGCCAGCTCCAAAATCTGCATGATCGGCTGCTCAGGGTGCCGACCCGAAAAAATCAACCCGCCCCCTTCAAGCTCCTCGATATACGACGGATCAACCTCATACCGATGCCGGAACCGCTCATGGATCGACCGCTTCCCACCGGCCAAGAACGCAGCGAGCGTATCAGGCGTGATCTGCACATCCTGCGCCCCCAATCGCATCGTCCCCCCAAGCCCCTCGATCTTCTTCTGATCGGGCAGCTCCGAAATCAAAGGCGACCCGCACATCGGATCGAACTCCGTCGAATACGCATCCTTGATCCCAAGCACATTGCGCGCAAACTCGATCACCGCCACCTGAAACCCCAGGCAAATCCCCAAATACGGCGTCCCCGACTCCCGACAATACTTCACCGCCGAAATCTTCCCCTCGACCCCACGCGACCCAAACCCCCCGGGCACAATCACCGCGTCATACTCCCCAAGCTGCTCAACCACATTCGCATCAGTAATCTTCGAGGTATCAATCCAGTGCAAGTCCACCGCGCACCGAAAATGAGCTGCACAATGCTCGAGCGATTTCTGAATCGACGCATACGCATCCATCAAATCCGCATACTTACCCGTGATCGCCACCTTCACCGAGTGCCGCTTCTCAGCGACCAACCCATCGACAAACGAGCCCCACTGCTTGCGGGCCACATCCTCCTTCTGCGCATCGACCCGATCATGCAAGCCCAGAATCGAAAGAATCTCCCGATCCAACCCCTCGTTGCGCATCTCATCGGGGATCGTATAAATACTGTTCCGATCGTGCATCGAGAACACCCGATCCATCGGTACATTGGAGAACATCGCGATCTTCTCCATCACCTTGGTATCCACCGGATTCCCCGCCCGGCACGCGATCATGTGGGGCTGAATCCCCGACTCCATCAATCGCTTGATCCCCAGCTGCGCCGCCTTGGACTTCTGCTCGCCCAGCGCCTTGGGTTCGATGACATAGGTCAACGCCACAAAGCACACGCTGCCGGGTCCTTCCTCGAACGCCAGCTCGCGCAACGCTTCGATGTAGAACCCATTTTCATAGTCGCCCACAGTCCCGCCAACCTCGACAAACACAATATCGGCTGGCCCAGACCCATCACCCCGCAACGCCAGCTCGCGCAGCCGCCGTTTCACATCCCCCGTCACATGCGGAATCATCTGCACATCACGCCCAAGATACACCCCCTGGCGTTCGCGATCGAGAATCTCCGAATAGATCTGCCCCGAGGTCACAAAGTTCCGCCTCGTCAGGTCCTGGTTGAGCATCCGCTCGTAGGTACCCAGGTCCATATCACACTCGGTCCCATCATCGAGCACAAAGACCTCACCATGCCGATACGGATTGAGTGTCCCCGAATCAATATTAAGATACCCCTCACACTTGATCGGCGCGACCCGTAACCCCTTGTCCTTGAGCACCTTGGCCATCGACGAACTGAATATACCCTTGCCCAGCCCAGACATCACGGTGCCGAGGATCACAACATATTTGTGATTGCCTTTTTTGTACCCATCGGGGATCGGCGAGTAGAACTCAGAGTTGGCCATCGACCGATCGCCAGCAGCTGCGAGCAAATCGGCGCCGACAGGCTCACGATGTATTGATGAATCCTGACCGTCAGCTGCGTCACTTGATTGGGGCATATCCAATCGTACCAACCCCGATGCCCATCGTGCAACCCGGTTGCGTGATCTGATGAAAATCAGACAAATTTCTTACCCATTCCGGGCAACAAACGCCCGGTAGTCGGCCTCGGTATCGATCCCTTTGTGGACAAATGGCTCGATCGCCACCGAAATCCCCACCCCCGCCTCGATCGCCCGAAGCTGTTCGAGCCCCTCGATCCTTTCCAACCGACCAATCGCCCACCCCGCAAATCGCTCAAGAAACGCCCGCCGATAGACATAAATCCCGGCATGCTTGAGATACTCAGCACCACCCCCATCCCGATCAAAAGGAATCACCGATCGCGAAAAATACACCGCCCGATCCACCCCATCACGCCCGCCCCGAGTCACCACCTTCACCAGATTCGGATCATCGACCCGATCCCCCGCCTGCATCGGCGACGCCAGCGTCCCCATCTCCTCGCCCGAACGCACAAACGCATCGACCGCTGCATCAATCAACACCGGATCCATCTCAGGCTCGTCGCCCTGCACATTCACCACAATCTCATCATCATCGAGCCCAAGCAAACCCGCAGCCTGCGCCAATCGCGAGGTCCCATTCGGATGCCCCACATCCGTCAACACCACCTCGATATCGTACCCGATCAGCGCATCGACAATCTCTTGGTCATCTGCCGCCACCACCACCCGATCAACCCGATCCGATCCGAGCACCGTCTCGGCCACATGCACAATCAAAGCCCTACCCGTCTCGCAGAGCAGCACCTTGCGGGGCAAACGCGTCGAACCAAGCCTCGCCGGGATGATCGCAACCACACCCATATCCGCTTGCCCTTCTTGCTCAGCCCTTGATATCCGCAATCAACGCCTTGATCTGATCGCGACGCTCACGCACATCGCGATAGTTGAACTGCTGAATCGCCATTGCCGCTGCCAGCTTCTCCGCACGCTGGGCCGCTGCAAGATCACGCTCCTTCTCCGCCTTGGCTTGGAGCGCATCCATCAACCCATACCGGATATCCATCCCAAGCTCCGAGGTCTCATCGGTGATCCCCTCAAGGGCCCCTTCAAAGGTCGTAATCGCAGCATCTTCCCAGCCGCCGAGCTGCCGAAACGCCTGCCCGATCAGATTCTGCACCTCACGCCGAAGCTTGGGGTCATTCTGCGCCTCTTGGAACTGCTCGATCGACTCGTGATACTCACCTCGCTCAAAGAGAATCTTCCCAAGACGATACTTGAGCCCAAGATCCGTCGGATAGTTCTCGACCTGAAGCTTGAGCTCATCGAGCTGCAACTTGGCAAACTGAGCCTGCGCCTTGGCATACTTCGATTGCATCTCTTCATCACCCGGATTCGCCTTGGCCTGCGCCCCGAGCTTTTCGATTGTCCGCTTCGCCCGCATCACCTGAATCTCGCCGGCCTGCTGACGAAACCGAAACACACCCGTCTCCTTGAACGCCTTACTCAGAAGCGCCAACGCCTTGAGCTCATCAGACCCACGCCCACGATCAAGCAACGCCTTGGCATACTTATTGAGCGTCGGGATATCATCCGGACGGGCAGCATACGCCGCCTCAGTCGTGGTCACAATCGCATCTTTCGTCGATTCTGTCTTGGCCAACGAATCCTGCTGGGCAAGTTCGAGCTGCTTGTCCGCATCGCGGATATTCTTGCGAAACCCGCCCTGCTCATCGTTGTCATACCCGCCCGAGGTCATCGTGCTCTGCGCCAGCATATTGCGAACACGCGCCTGAAGCTCGGCATCAGACTGGTCGAGCCGACACGCATTTTCCCCCGCGATCGCTGCCAGATCAAAAACCCCAACCTCCTCAAAAGCATCGAGCAGCTTGACAAACATCTCCTTCTTCTGCTTCGCATCATTCTGCACCAGCGTCAAGGCATGCTGCCCAAGCATCTTCACCGCATCCCTAAGCCCGATCTTCGCCGCAGCCGAGGTCACCTTGATCGCATTGCCCGTATCGAGCCTCTTGAGCCCAAAGTCGAGCAGCGCATTGATGTATTTCCCCACATCCCCCTTGGTCGCAACCCCAGAACGCGTCGCCTTGCTCACCCCCTTCTTGGGATGCTCAACCGCATACACCTCCGACGACTTGAGAAACGCATTGAGCCCATACATCGAGCTCGGATCATGCCTCAAACCATTGAGCCAGAGCTGCATCGCATACTCATAACTCCCCGACTCATGGACCGTCTTGGCATGATCGAAGAACGACTTGGCCTTCTTAGGCGAAAACGCCTCCACCGCTGGAGATTCGTTCGCAATCTGCTCGTCATCCTTCTTACTCTTTTTTCCAAACATCGCCACGGCCTACGCTCCTCCTGATCGGTCAATCGCCCACAAGTGTATGCGGTTTGATCCCCTCACGACGCCCAGATCACCCACAACCTCTATCAACCGACATACGATCTCACACAATGACCATCAACACCGAAAAACTCCGAATCGAGCTCTACCCCACACAGACGCTCAAAACCAAAGCCAAACCGGTCGAACTCAACGACGAATCATGGAACCAAGTCCGCGCTGTTGCCCATCGCATGATCGACCTGATGAACGGAGCCCAAGGCATCGGGCTCGCTGCACCCCAGATCGGACTCTCCTGGCGTCTCTTCGTCGCCCATGTCCCCCCGGATCCCGATCCTGACCCACAATCTCCCCCGCCACCATTCCCCGATTCTTGCGATTCGCCCCAAGTCTTCATCAACCCCACCATCACCAACTTCGCAGGCGAGCTCGAACCCTACGAAGAAGGCTGCCTCTCGCTCCCGGGAATCACAGGCGAAGTCAACCGACCATCCATCGTCACCATGACCGCCACCGACCTCGAAGGCAACGAAATCTCACTCACCGCATCCGGGCTCCTCGCCAGATGCTGGCAGCACGAGATCGACCACCTCGACGGCATCCTCATCCTCGACAAAATGACCCAGATGTCCAGACTCAAAAACCGCATCCGTATCAAACAAATGGAAAAAGCCGCCAAGCGCTGAGCGAAAGGACGAATACCCATGAACATCGTCTTTCTCGGCTCAGGCGCCTTCGGGCTCCCCACACTTGAGCGCCTCGCCCGCGACCACACCATCACCGCCATCATCACCCAGCCAGACCGCAAAGCAGGTCGCGGCTCAAAGCTCACCCCCACCCCCATCGGACAATGGGCCGCCGAGCACCTCCCCGATGTCCCGCTTGTCAAACCCGAAAAAATCAACGCCGACGAACCCCGTCAACTCGTCCGCTCATTCAACGCCGATGCATGGGTCGTCATCGCCTACGGGCAATACCTGGGCCAGAAACTCATCGCCGACCGCTTCGCCATCAACCTCCACGCCAGCCTCCTCCCAAGATGGCGCGGAGCCTCCCCCATCAACGCCGCCATCGTCGCTGGCGATCGCATCACCGGCAACTCCGTCATCACCATCGACAAACACATGGACGCCGGCGCCATCCTCGCCCAATCAACCCGCACCATCGAGCCCGACATGACCGCAGCCATGCTCCACGACGCACTCTCAAACGATGGCCCAGACCTCATCACCAAAGTCCTCAATCAACGCCTCAACAACACGGTCGAATACCTCACCCAAGACCCATCCAAAGTCACCATCGCCTCGAAGATGTCCAAAGCCGACGCCGTCGTCGATTTCAATCAACCCGCCCACCTCACCAACGCCCGAATCAACGGCCTCAACCCCTGGCCAAGCGTCACCGTCAGGTTCCGAGACGAAACCATCAAAATCAACCACTCGAAACCCGCCGACCAAACATCCCAAGAACCCCCCGGCACCATCATCGACGCCAACCTCGGCCTGGTATCCTGCGCCGACGCCCACACCATCGAACTCCTGACGGTTCAGCCGCCCAACAAACGAGCGATGGACTGGAAAGCATTCGCCAACGGGCGAGCTGTCAAACCAGGCGAGCAACTCATCGGAACACCCCTCCAGACACAAACCACCTCACCATGAACGCCATGACTCTCTGGGACCTCCTGCTCCCAAAGCCAACCCGATCCAAACGCTCAAGACGCAAACCACCCGCGCCCAAAGTCATCATTCCCAAACCCAAACCTATAACCAAAGCCAAAGCCGCCCCCACAGGCATGGCCCTCAAATACGAGCAGATCACCAAACACATGCTCGCCAAGCACGGCGTCCGTGTCCGCAAATGGCGATCCTCCATGTCCGGCGTCGCCTGGCAAGTCACCTACCGCGATGGCACCGTCTCAAAGCTCCTCGAATCCCCAAAGCCCAAAGGCCCGATGTCCGCCGCCATCTTCCTCCACGAAATCGGACACCACGCCATCGGGTTCGGCACCTACAAACCCCGCTGCCTCGAAGAGTACTACGCCTGGAAGTTCGCCATCGACACCATGCACGAGCTCGGGCTCAATGTCACCGATCGCGTCCACGAGCGGATGCACGATTCACTCAACTACGCCCTCGAAAAAGCACTCCGCCGAGGCCTGAAAAAGATCCCCGCCGAGCTGATCCCCTACATCGAACCACGCCAACGAAAATCGGCCTGATTCTTCTTTGAGACGGGTGCCACTGCTTGACCGTCTTCGGCAAGCAGTGTCTTCCAACCGTTGAGTCGTTTCCAAGACACGCCTTGCCGAAGACGGTCAAGGCGTGGCACCCCACGCCTTGTTTTATTCTTCTTTTATTCTTCAATCTCAACTCTGCGTTTGATCGACACCGGCTGAACCTCACCATGCTCATGCGGGTAATACGCCCGCACAACAACCTCAGGCGGAAGACTCGGCATAGCTATCCCTTCGGGTGTTTCGACATTCAGCTCCACCGCCTTGTGCTCGCCAGGCTCAAGCGTAAACACATGCACCAAAGGCTGCAGATTCCACCCGCCGCTGGGCAGATGCATCGACACCTTGAACTCCATCGCCCGTGATGCTGTATTCTCCACCCGCACACGGACCGGCGAGATGCCATCGGGATCAATCACGCCTTCGACAGCCACCCACTCACCCTCGCCGAGCATCTTGATCTCATCAAACTCCACTCCCGGAAACGCATCGCCCGCCAGAATCGACCCCACCGGGATATGCGCGATCTTCACCGAATCCTCACGCACCTGAAACTGCGTCACATGGTGCAGCGTCGCATAGTCAAACCCACGCTTGGGCCAAGCCCCCGTCGTCGCCAGCGTCAGGTAATGCACATTCTCCCGCATCCCATCATCACGAAGCGTATGGATATGCCCACCGACCACCGTCGTCGCCCGCCCATCTTCAACAAAGATCGCGTGCACCGCATCCCAGTTGCTCCCTTCATATTGCTTCGTCCATCGCGGATGATGCACAAACACAAATACCTGCGTGGCATCCGTCTTGCTCAGATCATCGCGCAACCAATCCAGCTGCGCCTGCGACATGTTCTGATCCACACTCGGCTCGTCATACCCCATCGCCTCATCACTAAACAGCACCACAAAATGTGCAAACTTGTGGTCGAAGCTATAAATCAAAGCCCCAAAGTGCTCGCGGTACAAATCCGTATAATCCCCGCTTTGCCCCTCCATCGGATACACATCATGGTTCCCCGCAACCGCGAACCAAGGCATAGACAACCCGTCCATAATTTCCCGAAACTCATCGGCCTGCTCGACCCACTGCTTGGGCGAACACTGCCCCTCAATCAAATCACCCACCGTCATCACCAGATCAGGATCGAGCCAGTTCGTCATCTCCACCGCCGATTCGAGCACCTCCACACCCTTGCCAGGCCCACCAGTCCGATCACCAAACCCGATGAAAGTAAACGAATCACCCTCATCCGTCTCCGGAATCTCAGGCCCACCAACCGCCCACGACGATGCACACCACACCATCCCAACCACACACCAGATCATCACCGATTTGAGCATCAAAGAACCCCTTTTCCCCATCATACACAAAATCCACTCCGCACTGGCTCCAGCGATGCAACCATTCTCCACAACCAAGCGAATAATCCACACGCTCAGCGGTTTTACTCCGCAATCATACCCGCTGGAGAAAACCATATGCTGATCCACAAAGCACTTGCAACCATCATCATCGCCGGGCTATCGTTCATCACGACAACATGCCCAGCAGCTCCTGAACAACCCAAACCAGAAACACCCAAACCCATGTACTCCGCCACAGGACACAACATCACACCGCTGACCCAAGCCCAGATCCAGGAACATGCCAAGGGACTCACCCAAGAAGAAACACGCATCATCCTCAACAAAGGCACCGAACCCGCATTCTGCGGCAACCTCACCGACAACCACCTCCAAGGTACCTACATCTGCAAACTCTGCAAACTCCCACTCTTCAAATCCGACGCCAAGTTCATCTCAGGCTCAGGCTGGCCAAGCTTCTTCCAACCCGTCGATCCAGATCATGTCGTCGAAAAACCAGACAACACACTGGGCATGAAACGAACCGAAATCCTCTGCGCACGCTGCGCAGGACACCTCGGGCATGTCTTCCCCGACGGCCCACCACCCACCGGACGACGCTTCTGCGTCAACTCCCTCTCCCTGAGCTTTATCGAAAACGGACACGAAATGCCAGACCAAGCCAAACCCGCCCAGTTCAAAACCGCCTACTTCGCCGGCGGATGCTTCTGGAGCGTCGAAGACACCTTCGCCAAACTCCCAGGCGTCATCGACGCTGTCTCAGGCTACCAAGGCGGAAACGACGACTCACCAACCTACAAAGAAGTCTCCTCCGGCACCACCGGACACGCCGAATCCGTCATGCTCACCTACGACCCCGCCGTCATCTCGTATCAACAGCTTCTCGAACACTTCTTCAAAATCCACAACCCAACCCAAGGCAACCGCCAAGGCCCAGACATCGGCCCACAATACCGCTCAGTCATCTTCACCACCGATGAAGAACAACACAAACTCGCCAAAGCCTTCATCGAAGCCCAGCAAAAAGAAGGCAAATGGAGCGATCGAAAAATCACCACCGAGATCATGCAAGCCCCCAAGTTCTACAAAGCTGAAGACTACCACCAAGACTACCACGCCCGCCACGGCGGCGCCTGCGCCATCCCCGACTGACCCCTATCTCCTCCCCCGGGCTTCCGAGCCCCCTAGTGCCTGGTGCCGGGTGCCGGGTGCCGGGTGCCACTACTCGCCCGCAGGGCGCAGTAGTGTCTTGTTTCATGCTTGAGTTGCTGCACTACTGCGCCGAAGACGGCGAGTAGTGGCACCCTCGTGCTACAAACTCAACCCAACGCCTGATCCAAATCCGCAATCAGATCCTCAACCCCTTCGATCCCCACACTCAGCCGAACCAGATTATCCGAAATCCCCAACTTGGCCCGCTGATCCGCAGGCACCGACGCATGCGTCATGATCGCCGGGTGCTCGATGAGTGATTCCACCCCGCCGAGCGACTCGGCACACGCAAAGAACCGCGTCTTCTCAAGCATCAGCTGCGATTCCTCAAGCCCGCCCTTGATATAGATCGTAATCATCCCCCCAAACCCGCTCATCTGTTTCTTGGCCAGTTCATGCTGCGGATGGGATTCAAGCCCCGGATAGATCACCTTGTCCACCTTTGGATGGGCATCAAGATGAGCCGCGATCTTCTCCGCATTTTCACAATGGCGCTGCATCCGCACATGGAGCGTCTTGGTCGATCGCAACAGCAAGAAACACTCCATAATCCCGGGCACCGCACCTTCCGAAAGCTGAATGAACTTCAATCGCTCATGCAAACCCGGATCATTGGTAATCAACGCCCCGCCGATCGAATCCGAATGCCCGCCGATGTATTTCGTCGTCGAATGACACACGATATCGGCCCCCAGCGCCAGCGGATTCTGCAAATACGGCGTCGCAAAGGTATTGTCCACCGCCAAGATCACCTCGTTGGCTTTGGTAATCTCCGAGATGGCCTCGATATCCGCAATCTTGAGCGTCGGATTCGTCGGCGTCTCCAACCACACCAACTTCACCCGCTCATCCATCGCCGATTTGACCGCATCGAGATCCGTCATATCCACCAACACCGTCTCGATCCCAAGCTGCGCAAACACGCGATGGAACAACCGATTCGTCCCACCATACACATCATCGCCGAGGAGCACCTTGTCGCCGCTGCTCAGCAAATGCAGCACCACCCCCGTCGCCGCCACACCCGAGGCAAAGCACAGCCCATACCGCCCACCCTCAAGATCAGCCAGGTTCGCTTCAAGCGCCGCCCGCGTCGGGTTCGCTGCCCGCGAATAGTCATACTCCCCAATAATCTTCCCAGGCGATTGCTGAACATAAGTCGAAGTCTGATAGATCGGCGTCATGATCGCGCCCGTCGTCGGATCAGGGCGCTGCCCCGCATGAATCGCCCGTGTACCGAAATCGTGGTTCTTTGAAACTTCCATCAATCATCCTTTACTGACCCCGGTGGCCCGGCTCGCCGAGCCGGGTTCTTGGGAACTTTATTCTTGTGTATACTCGCAGACCCGGCTCGGCGAACCGGGCCACCATAATCGCTAGGCGTTGAGTTTGGTGAGGTGTTCGATGAGGTCGATCTTCGAGACCACACCCATAATCTGGTTCCCATCAATCACGATGGCCACATGATCGGTCTCGAAAATGCCATACAACTCCTCGACGCGGGCCTTGGGATGCAGCACCCCGCCGATCTCATGGGCAATCGTCCCGATCTTCGTATCCGCCTGCACCGATCCATCCTGAAGCCCACGCAGAATATCCACCTCATGCACAATCCCCGTCGGCTTACCCGTCCCATCCACCACAGGCACCTGCGAAATCCCATTGCTCCGAAGCGCCCCGATCACCGCATCGACCGAATCATCTTCGTTCACCGTCACGACCTTCCGATCGACAGCCACCAAATCTTCCACCACCCCAAGCCCCTTGACAGGCTCCAAGAACCCGTGCATCTTCATCCACTCATCGGAGAGGTACTTCGTCACATACCGCGTCCCCGAATCCGGACAGATCGCGATCACCTTTTTCCCCGGCCCCATCTCCTTGGCGATCTTGCACGCGATATGCACCATCCCGCCCGACGATCCGCCACAGAAAAGCCCCTCTTCGCGCGTCAGCCGACGCGCCATCGTGAAGCACTCATAATCATCCACCTGGTACATCTCATCAACCACCGAGGTATCGAACGCCTTGCACAGAATATCCTCGCCGAGCCCTTCGACCTTGTAAACATAAGGCGTGGACATCGTCCCCGTATTGAAATAATGGAAATGCACCGACCCCAGCGGATCCACCCCGATGATCTTGCACTTCGAGCCCATCTTCTTGAAATACCGCCCGATCCCCGAAACCGTCCCCCCGGTCCCCGTCCCGATCACGATCGCATCCACATCCCCGCCGGTCTGCTCGTAAATCTCTTTGCCCGTGGACATCTCATGGGCCTCGATGTTCCACTGCGAGTGGTACTGATCCATATAAAACGAGTTGGGCGTCTCTTCCGCGATCCGCTTGGCGACATTCACATAATGGTCCGGCGAATCCCCAGGCACATCCGTAGGCGTAATAATCACCTGCGCCCCATACGCCCGCAGCCCATCAATCTTCTCCTGACTCATCTTGTCAGGCATCGTGAACACGGCCTTATACCCCTTGACCGCAGCCACCATCGCTGCCCCCATCCCGGTGTTGCCCGAGGTGTTTTCCACAATCGTCCCGCCCGGCTTGAGCAACCCCTCCTGCTCAGCCTTCGAGATGATATAAAAAGCCATCCGATCCTTGATCGACCCCGCGGGGTTCATGAACTCACACTTGGCATACACACTCGCCGACCCGGGCTCGGTCACCTTATGCAGCTCAACGAGCGGCGTATGGCCAATCGCTTCAAGCACATTGCCCTTGATCGGAGAAGTATTGGTCGAAAAAATCGCATCGGTTTTGGAAGCTGTTTGCATCCCCAATCATAGGATCACAATGCCCAAAGACCACCAGCCCCAAGCCCGATCCCCCAGCCGAACCCGATATTCGCAGAAAAAACACCCCGAGAAGGATTCGAACCTTCGACCTGCGGATTAGAAGTCCGCTGCTCTATCCAGCTGAGCTATCGGGGCAGGAAAGAAAGGCACTCCGAGTCTAGTCATCTTCTTGGAGAGTTTCGATCAGAGCCATACAGCAGATCACACACAAATCAATGAGCAACCCGCGATTCATCAAGAATCCGCTGCAAAGCATCCTCCATCTGCCCACCAATCACTTCCCAAGAATGTTTCTCCGCCTCAGCCCGAGCAGCCCGAGAAAGCATCCGCCAAGACGCATCCTCCAAAGACAAAATCCCCTCAACAGCATCCGCGATCACCCGCGGGTCATCCGAATCCACCAACTTGCCCCCACCCGAGTGCAACAACTCAGGCGCCGCGCCCGCAGGCGTCGCCACCACAGGCGTCCCGCTCGACATCGCTTCAAGCAAAGGCAACCCATACCCTTCCTTATCACTCGTGAACAACCAACAATCACACGAGCCATAAATCTCCGCAATCCGCTCTTGCGAAGGAGCGACCTCAAACTTGGCACCCACTGGCAACACCCCTTCATCAGCCTGCGCCCCACCGAATCCAACAAACTCCACGCCGCGCCCACGCCGTTCCAACTCGCCAACAACCTCACACGCAAGACCAAACCGCTTAAAAGACGCCGGCGAAAACATCGCCCCCACCACCCGCCGCCCGCTTAGACCACGCTCAACAAATGGAAAACCCAAAGTATTCACACCATTGGATACAAGAATCGCCGAATCATCCCCAAACCGCTCCTTGGCAATCCCGTCGAGCCACTCGCTCACCACAATCTTCCGCATCGGCAACCGCCACACCGCATCCACCCGATCCTTCGGCAGCCACGGATGCGCCTCGTACCCCTGAAGAAAACTCACCTTCACACCCTTGCACTCCGGCATCGCGTCCACCCACTCGGCCGTCTCCCACCAGGTCGCAAGAATCAAATCCGCATCAGGCACATCATCCGCAACAACCGCCCCCGCATGGTCCACCTGACAAACCGTATACGGAGCCCCATCGAGATGCGTTGGCCCACCCTTCTTCCGAGGGATCGGACGCCCCCGCAAAGCCGCCTTCACCCGCGCCCCAGCCGAAAGACCTGCGGGCCTAGGCGAAACCACCGTCACCCGATGCCCCCGCTCATGAAGCATCCGCGCATGCTCAGCAACAATCCGAATACCACCCGAAAGGTTCGCACTCGGGATGACAAAGGTAATATCCATCAACTACACCTGACCTTCGCCCCGCATCAAGACGCGAAAAAAAATGGCCCAAACACATAAGAACTTACGCCCAGCACAAGATAACTCGCAAATACAACAAGATCAAACTTTGGAAACCATAACCCAAGCCGTTTCAAACGCCACGCCTCGAATGGATAAATCACCGCCTGCGCCAAAATGTCCGCAAGAAGCATACCGATCACACCATTGAGCTTGTACCCACCAATAACAGCAGCCACACGCGACACCGCCGTCACCACCATAACAACAGCATGACCAAAAGAATCACCCGTGGCAATCAAGACCATCCCAAATGGAGTTCGCTGAGAAGCAATCGCCGAACCCGTCGCCATAATCAAAAGAAACAAACCCGCCGAGTGATATCGATCATCATACATCAACGAGATCAAATCACGCCCAAAGATAATCAAAAAAATAAACAAAGGACAAGACACCCAAAAAAGCCTCGTCCTTGCCTCCCGAAGCTTACCCACAAGCTCCTGTGGACGATCGAGATAAATCTTCGCAAATGCAGGAAACAAAACGCCCCCACCAATCTTCTTGATCAACTGCTCAACCATGATCCCAAACATCCCAGCAATCGAAATCATCCCAAGCACATCCATCGGAACCAACGCGCCCTGAACAAGACGCAGCCCTTGCCCGCCCAAATAAGTCATCGCAGTCGCGACAAAAACCCACTTCCCAAAATGAAATATCTCACACGCCGCCGAACGATCAAAGCGAAACCGATTCCCGACAGATCGCAAAATCACATGCCCAAGCCCCACACGAATCACCGAAACAACCACACCGCCAATCACCAACGCCCAGACCGTTGGATAAAAATAAGCCCAGACAATCATCGTCGCAATCCCGATACTCTGGGCAATCAAGTCGATCATCGTCAACCGACCAAGCGCCATCTTTCGGCTCGCCGTCGCCATCCCAATACTCTGAAACCCGCTCACCACAGCCGTCGATCCAATCAGAATCAAAATAGGAAACAACAACGGCTCGCCATAAACTCTCGAAGCAGGATAAGCGAGTAAGCACATCCCCAAAAACAACACAAACCCGCGAATCACCTGCATCGTCCACGCCGTCGCCAAAAAATCAGGATCATCCCCACGCTTGTTCTGCACAATCGAAGGCCCAACCCCAATATCACTGAGCATGCTGAGCCCTTGCAAAAACACCTGAGCCAACGCCATCAACCCAAACGCTTCCGGAAACAACAACCGGGTCAAAATCAGATTCGAACCAAGCCGAAGCACCTGCGATGCCCCAAACCCCGCGATCGTCCACCCAGAACCACGCAATGCCTTGGCCCGAAGCCCATCACCCTGCATCGCCTGCGCAAGCCGATGACCCTTGATCTTCGCAACAACACCACCAGCCTCCCCATC
>WFPK01000025.1 GCA_015487555.1 Phycisphaerales bacterium | reverse complement strand
TTCAATGCCCCTTTGTCATCGACCGTTCGGCGGATCGAATCATGAAACCCGATCGCTTCGCCCTGCCAGAGGAATGTTCGGTGTTGGTGGCGGGCGATGAGTTGATCGAGCGTACGCAAGTGCTCATCGGTGAAGAGCTCTGGATGATGCTCAAGCGCCCAATTGACTGTCCCAACCCCATGAGCCTCAATGCCCATGGCAACCAGTTGGCTCAGAAGGGTTGGGAACTCCTCGGTGAAGCGTGCTGAATCCATTGAGAGAACTGTAAGTTCCACAAACTCATCCACATTTCCTCGCTCAAGTTTGATAATGCCATCGGTACGAAAGACATTGACAGCCTTCCGCTGAAGCCCAAGCGTTGGCAACCTGACGCTCAATAGATTGATGTTGGGATTCGCACTCGGCACAAACTCGATATCTTCAACCCCGTTTTTCTCCATCGCTGCGAGCTCGACCGGATCTCTTGTATAGTGAGTATCCGAGTTTCTGCTCCTTACCGGGGCTGTCAATTCATAGAGCATCGCCCCCATCACTGGGCGTCGAAGCGCTTCTTTGAGCCGGTCGATCAGTTCCTTCGATGCTTCAAGTTCATACAACGCAACCATCGCTGCCCAATCCTTGACATCTTCAGGAAACTTCCCCACTTCAGGATTGTCATAGAGTTCATACCCGGCGTACTGCACATCCACCAACACCACCCACGCCTTGTCCTCCTCGGGCACCGTCGCCAGCCACGCATTGAAACTCGCAGCCGGGTTCCACTCTGTGGTGCCGTCATCTTTGGTAAACCAAGGCGACCAGTTCCCATGCGTCACGGCTGACCAATCCGGCGTCAACTCGGCAAGCTCGGCCTTGCTCAGCGGCTTGGTATAGAGAAACGCAAAGTACGCCCAGACCCCAACACTCACCACCATCAGCACAATGAGCAGCAGCACAATAAGAATAACCTTCTTCATAACCATATGTTAGGCAAAAGACGGAATCAGTTTCCCCATCGCCTCCCCCGGGCTTCCGAGGGAGGTGTCGAACGAAGTGAGACGGAAGGGGTCTTATCTTCGCTTTTCCAATCCCTATTCCCCAATCCCAGACCCCTCAGAAGCCCCCCTCCGTCTGCTGCGCAGCCACCTCCCCCGGAGGCCCAGAGATAAGAATGCATATAAAAAAACCTCCAACCATTTGGTCGGAGGCTTTTCAAACGATCCCGCTGCGATTCGAACGCAGAACCTTTGGCTTCGGAGGCCAACGCTCTATCCAGTTGAGCTACGGGACCGACAATCGGTGGCCTGGCTCGCCGAGCCGGGCTTGTCTTCTCGAACCAAAGACCCGGCTCGGCGAGCCGGGCCACCGGGGATGAGTCTACGATCGCCCTACACAAATGGCAACGACCTCACCCAATCACTCTGCACCCGCCCCCGCTCCAACGCCTTTGGTCGCGGTGCTCGCATTGACCTTTCTGGGCAGCCTGGGCACTGGGGCCGTCACCAATGGATTCTCGTTTATCGCCTCGGAGGGGCTCGGGTATGGCCGCAAGATGAACCTGCTCCTCGCCCTGATCCTCGGGGGCACCTACATCATCGGTGCCCTGATCGCCGGTCGGCTCGTCGCCAAACTCACCATCGCCAAGGGCTGGCTCTCGCCCCGCGGGTTGCTGGCGATCGCGTTGGTCATCATCGCCCTCGCCTGTCAGCTGCCCATGCTTGCCCAGGTGCTTGCACCCGAGCTGATGGAACCGGCGCTCTGGGCGTTTATCATCATCTTCTCCCCCGCGACGGGCATCTTCTGGCCCATCGTCGAGGGGTACCTCTCAGGCGGGCGATCGGGCAAAGCCCTCCGATCGGCCATCGGACGATTCAACATCGTCTGGTCAGTCGCCTTGGTCATCTCCTTTTGGCTCATGGCCCCGCTGCTGGGCTCGAACCCCTTCCTGATCTTCTCGCTTCTGGGCGCATTGCAGCTGTTGATGTGCACCCTGCTCTACTGGTTCCCCGCGCATCCCCCCAAACACCTCCCCGAACATCATGAACCCACACCCGATGTCTATGTGCCTTTGCTGAGCATTTTCCGTGTGTTGTTGATCGCGTCTTACATTGTTCTCTCCGCCCTGTCGCCGTTGTTGCCGATTGTCGAGGACAAGCTCGGCGTTGATGTCCATTGGAAGACCCCGCTGGCGAGTGCGTGGCTCACCTCTCGGGTGTTCCTTTTTATCGTCTTCGAGCGCTGGCATGGTTGGCATGGGCGGTGGTGGACGCCTTGGACGGGGATGGGGTTGATGGTCGTCGGGTTCAGCGCGTGCATGATGTCGCCGATGGCGGGCAATCTTGGACTCGCGACGCTGTTGTTCGGGCTCATCGTCATGGGCATGGGGATCGCCATCACCTACTACGGCGCCCTCTACTACGCGATGGCCGTGGGCAATGCCCAGGTCGATGCCGGGGGCAAGCACGAAGCGGTGATCGGGCTTGGATACACGCTTGGGCCAATGCTCGGGCTTGCGGGGCTTGGAGCTTCAGGAGGCAACCCCGACACCTTCCGTATCTGGGTGATTCTCCTCGTCACCGGATCGGTGATCGTTTCTGCCTTGCTGGGGTGGAGCTTGATTCGCCGAGATCGTCACAAACGGACATCCAAACCCTGAATCTGGGATTCCGTCTTCGGAATGGGAAACTTTTTATCGGATGGATCGTACAACTGGGGTATCTGGTATTGTATGGGTTGTCTGCTATGCGACGCCCGATACTGTGTTTGCCCGCTCTGGGAATGATCTCATCTTGTGAGATGTTGACCTGGGGGTGGATGAACCGCCGAAGATACGCGAGGCAATCCGTAGAAGCGACGGATCGAAGGGCACACCTGGGATGCCCAGAGGTGATTGACCGAACGATGACCACGATTGGAGTCGATATGGCGATTTGGATAGGAAGCGCACCACGAATGAGCACAATCGGTGCCCTCGGACTCATCGGTCTGATGACGGCACTCTCTGGACCCGCTGCTGGATCGGCTACTGGATTGGCTGTGGCGGGCGTTGAAACCCAGCTCAACGAGCCAGGCGTTGTTGCCAGTGTCCAGCGAACGCCAAGCTCGATCTGGGCTGCTGCTGCCCAAGGCGACTCGGCCACCCTCGAAACACTGCTCACCCCGACGAGCTGGGATCAATCAAACCTCAATCCCGACCTGCTCGCCTCGATCGAGCTGCTCGACACCAACATCAACAAACGCGAAGCCTCCCGAAACGAGCAAATCGCCGAAACGAGTGCGCTCTTGCTCGAACACCTCGAAGCCTATGAAGCGTCCAAATCCGAAGCGTCCAAATCCGGAATCGAACTCTCCGAAGCGCTCGCTGCTGTGGTCAAACTCCAGATACTCTATGACGACAAAGACCGGTTCTTCTCCGATGCCAGCGTCGCCAAGGCCATCAACCTCGCCCAGCAGGTTGCCGCCCAAGCCGAAGCCGAAGGCGACTGGATGATCGCCTCCGAGCTCTACTTCCGCCTCAACGCCATCTATGACCAAAGCGGTCGCTATAAGGAAGATGTCCAACGGCTTGGACGACGCTTGGCGATGATCCGCATGTACGCCCCCGAACGCCTCTGGGAAATCCGCAACCAACGACGGATCGCTGAAGGACTCGACCCGCTCCCCCCCTACAACGCCTATGGCGATGACTATCACGAAAAACTCAAAGGGATCAACTCGATCACCGTCCGCACCGCGATCCAACGCGCAGCCGACCAGCATGTGGGACGCAAAACCCGCAAACACCCCACCGGCGTTACCATGAACGACCTGATCCTCTCGGGGATCGACGCCATCGAGACCATGGTCACCACAACCGACCTGGCGATGGTCTTTGATGGGCTCAAGAACGAGTCCAAGCGTGCGCAGTTCCTTGAGGTCATCGCCGCCCAGCGGGCCAAGATCCAAGCCAAAGAACACACCGCCAGCGGGTACGACCTGCGCCGATCGCTCGATGCGATCCTTGCTGCCGGGCAAGAGCATGTCGGAATCATGGAAAACGCCCTGCTCCACGAGTTCGGAAACGGCGCCATGGCCGCCCTCGATGACTACACCGCCATCATCTGGCCAGACGAGCTCTCGCGGTTCCGCCGAAGCACCCAAGGCGAGTTCATCGGTATCGGAGTCCAAATCCAGCTCGATGAGTTCCAGAATATCAAAATCGTCACCCCACTCGAAGGCACACCCGCCCAACGAGCAGGCGTGCGATCAGACGACATCATCAAAAAAATCGACGGCACCACCGCGATCGGGCTCGGACTCAACCAAGCGGTCGAAATCATCACCGGCCCAGCAAATACCAAAGTCACCATCACCGTCGAACGCGAAGATGAAAACGGCGAGCTCATCGAAAAAGAGTTCACCATCATCCGCCAACGCATCGACCTCCCAACCGTCAAAGGCTGGTCAAAGACCGGCCCAGGTGATACCCAATGGGACTACTTCATCGACCCAGACGCCGGGATCGGATACCTCCGCCTGACCGGATTCACCCAAGACTCCACCAAGGAGTTCGACCAGGCAGTGCGGACAATGAAAAACAAAGGGCTCAACGCCCTGATCCTCGACCTGCGCTACAACCCCGGCGGGTTGCTCGACCAAGCGATCTCCCTGGCATCGCGATTCGTCCCCGAAGGCATGATCGTCAAAACCGTCGATGCTTCGGGCGTGACCAAATCGCTCGACAAAGCCCGATCGGTCTCAGAGCGCGTTTCGCTCGCGGGCATCCCTGTCGTTGTCCTCATCAATGAAGGCAGCGCCTCAGCTTCCGAAATCCTCTCGGGCGCCATCCAGGCTGCTGCCCACCAAGACAAAATCCAAGCCCTGGTGCTCGGCCAACGAAGCTTTGGTAAGGGATCCGTCCAAAATGTATACCTCCTCCCCGGCGCAACTTCGGCGATGAAAGTCACCACCAACTATTACCACATCGACTCGCCCCGCATGATCCACAAGGTCCCGGGCGCGACCCAATGGGGCATCGACCCCGACCTGGTGGTCGATATGCTCCCGAGTCAGCAAGAGGATGCCCTCCTGCTCCGCCGAAGCGCCGATGTGCTCCCGCTCGATGAGAACGGCAACATCATCGAGGACACCGAGCGTCCAGACCCCAATACCCTCATCACCGAAGGCACCGATCTGCAGGTCGAAACCGCGCTCGTGCTGCTCAAATCCCAGACCATAGTGGACAACACCAAGACCACCATGATGGATTGATCCCCACTCAATCCCAGCTCACCCCAATGCCATCCTCATCCGGGTGGCGTTTTTCATGGCAAGAGGGGGCGTTTTGACCCTTGATGGATGCCCAATACCTCACCTGCCCGTGCGGATTCTTCTGCCTGGGATTGGCAAGAACTGCCCTGAGTTCCTATACTCTCGGATAAGTCAGCCGAGCACCGATGTTCGGGTGGTATTGGTATATGCGCACCGCCTTCCACGCCTTGATCGCGTTTGTGTTTGGGTGGTGCACCATCATGATCTTCTTGATCCAAGGACGACGCCATGACCCAGGCAACCGCCGCCTCCAGTGAGCAATCCCCAATGAACACCGCGAAAGCAGATTCGCCGCCGTTGCAAGCACCCACCGCCAAGACCGCTGCCGAGCTCCCAAAGCAAGTCCTCGTCAAATGGCTCTACGACATGCAGCTCATCCGTGAGTTCGAGAACCGTACCATGCAGGCCTACCAACAGGCCAAGATCGGCGGGTTCTGTCATATTTACTCCGGGCAAGAAGCTGTCGCGGTCGGCACCATCGGATGTGTCAACCACGACGACCCCATCATCACCGCCTATCGGGATCACGGGCACGCCCTGGCACGAGGCATGACCCCCGAAGCCTGCATGGCAGAAATGTTCGGACGCACCACCGGGTGCGCAAAGGGCAAAGGCGGGTCGATGCACATGTTCGATCGCCCCAACTGGCTCATGGGCGGACACGGGATCGTCTCCGCTCAAACCCCGATGGGTGCAGGGTTTGCGTTCGCAGCCAAATACGAGCTCGAAGTCCTGGGCACCGGCAAAAAGAAAGTCTGCCTGTGCTATCTTGGCGACGGCGCACTCGATCAGGGGTGCTTCCATGAAGCCCAGAACCTCGCCTCGCTCTGGGATCTGCCCGTCATCTACATCCTCGAAAACAACGGCTACTCCATGGGCACCGCCATCCACCGACACACCGCCAACTTCGAGCACCTCGTCGACCGCGCCAAAGGCTATGGCATCCGAGGCGTCGAGATTGACGGGCTCGACATCATGAATGTCTACAACGAGTTCAAGCCCATTGTGGACGACTGCCGCGAGACCTCCCGCCCAGCCTTCATCGACCTCAAAACCTACCGCTACCAAGGCCACTCCATGTCCGATCCCCAAAAATACCGGACAAAGGAAGAGGTCGATCAGTACAAAGACAAAGACTCGATCGCCAAGCTCTGCTCCGATCTGATGGACATGGGTCATATCGACGAAGCCGGGTGGAAGACCATGCGGAAAGAAATCGCCGACATCGTCCGCGCCTCCGTCGAGCACGCCGAAGCTGCTCCGGTGCCCGAAGCGGGCGAGTTGTTTACCGATGTCTATGCGAATCCTGAAAAGAACCTGTCTCCCGCTGCGACTTATACCCATGGGACGAAGAATCCGCTGCTGTGAGCGCACTGACCATGAGCACGATTCGCAACTTCATCTTTGGAACGCTCCTCGCCGTCGTCGCGAGTGGATGCGCATCGACTCAATACTCGACTGGTCAAACTATGGATACCAACACCAACCCATCCATCGAGTTCCTCTACTTCGACGGCTGCCCCAACACGCCTCAACTCCGCGAATACCTCGAAGCTGCACTCGAACAATCCAATGGCTCGTTCGCGGCGATTGATCTCACAAAGCTCGACGAAACCGATATCCGGCGCGGGTACGGCTCGCCGACCATCCTCATCAACGGGCGCGACCTCTTCGACATGCCCGAACCAACCTCACCAAACATGAGCTGCCGAATCTATCCCGGCGGGCTTCCCGACACGAATACCCTCATCGCCAAACTCAGCGAGATTACACCATGACCACTACCCCCACCACCCCCACCATGCCCATGATCGAAACCGATATCCATCCTGCTATTGATAATCCGGAGCTGCCCGTGTTCCTGCCAGAAGACCAAATGCCATCGCGCGAAGGCGATCGGATCATCCAGTTCCGCGAAGCACTCCGCGAAGCGATGAGCGAAGAGATGCGCAAGGACAAACGCGTCTTCCTACTCGGCGAAGAGGTCGCGCAGTACAATGGTGCGTACAAGATCAGCCAGGGCATGCTCGATGAGTTTGGCCCCAAGCGCATCATCGACACGCCGATCTCCGAGAACGGGTTCGCAGGCATGGCCATCGCTGCTGCGATGACTGGGCTTCGTCCGATCGTCGAGTTCATGTCATGGTCGTTCTCGTTTGTCGCCGCCGACCCGATCCTCAACAACGCACCGAAAATGCTCTACATGTCCGGCGGGCAGTTCGGATGCCCCATCGTCTTCCGAGGCAACGACGGCGCAGGCGGACAACTCGCATCGACCCATTCCTGGTGCGTCGAAGCCCTCTACGCCAATGTGCCCGGCTTGAAAATGGCCATCCCATCAAACCCCTACGACGCCAAGGGGCTCCTCAAAACCGCGATCAACGACCCCGACCCCGTCTTCTTCCTCGAATCCGAACGCATGCTCGGCGACAAAGCCCATGTCCCCGAAGAAGAATACTACATCCCATTTGGACGCGCCCGCCTTGCCCGCGAAGGCGACGCCGTGACGCTGGTGAGCTTCGGCCGCCCCGTCCACTTCTGCCTCGAAGCCGCTGAGACCTTGGCAGCCGAAGGCATCGAGGTCGATGTGCTCGACATGCGAACCATTCGCCCATTGGACATCGAATCCATCATCGAACGCGTGAAGGTGACGAATAAGGTCTTGGTCGTCGATCAATCTTGGCCGTTCGCTTCGATTGCGAGTGAAGTTGTCACCCAAATCTGCGAACGCTGCTTCGACTGGCTCGATTCGGCACCGGCGAGGTTGAATACCGCGGATGTGCCGACGCCGTATGCCAAGGGGTTGGAGTATGATTATCTGCCGAATCCAGAACGAATCGTTGAAGCCGTGAGGAAAATGCTCTGATGAAACTGTTCGCACGAACCAAGATGAATCACGACCCCAGACCAGCACGAGTCGTGTTGGCTGAGGCGATGCGTCAACTTGCTTCAGGCACAATCACCAATTTCGAGTTCGAAAACCGGATCGGAACAGGCCCTGAAGATCGTGCCGTACACGAACTCGATTCATTTGCATGGATATTCTATGACGATTTTATTGAACACAAACTTCGTGGGCGTCATCGTCTCAGCAAGTTTCAACGACAAGTCTTTGCAAGATGCGTCATGTTCCTTCGTTCAGAGTTGGAATACGAATACCCATACAACGCCAAATCACTCTGGGCTCACCAACGGACCGGGTGTAATTGGGTACGATACCTATTCAGACATCTGATTGGACTGAATCGCCGATCAGATATCGACAATTCTCGGTACGAAATTATTGACGATCGTATCTGGCCATTTTCCAGCCGAAGAGATTACAACGAAGCACTCAAGCACCCGGTGTACCTCGCCGGAACTGCATAAGAACGATTGACGGAGACCGACCTATGCCAATCAACATTACCATGCCCCGCCTCTCTGACACCATGGAACAAGGCACTGTCGTCAAATGGCATGTCTCGCAAGGCGACTCCGTGAGTACCGGCGATGTCATCGCGGATATCGAAACCGACAAAGCCACCATGGAACTCGAATCCTTCGACGATGGCGTCGTCGCGACGCTGGCCATCGAAGAGGGCAAGGCGATCAATGTCGGCGAGACCATTGTCGTCCTCGCAGAAGACGGCGAGAGCGTCGAAGAGGCTGCCGCTTCGGTCAGTGCTTCGTCTGGATCATCAGCTCCGGCAACCGCCCAGAACGGCGGGTCAGATATCGCATCGCCATCGGCCACCGCTGTCGCTGAACCACCCGCCCCAACAGCATCACCCACCACCCCTACCAATGACCGTGTATTTGCGTCACCACTCGCGCGGAAAATCGCGCAGGAGAACAACATGAGTCTCGCAACAATCACCGGCACAGGGCCCTCCGGCAGAATCACGAAGAAAGATGTCGAAGCCGTCATCCGCGATGGCGGGGCAGCAACCCTTGCGCCCGCACCGACGCAAGCACCAGCCGCGGCACCAATGCCCATGCCCGCACCGCTCCCAGCTGCCGGCGCGACACTCGAATCCAAGACCGTCCCACTCAACACCATGCGGGCGATCATCGCCAAGCGATTGGTCGAATCCAAAACCACCATCCCCCACTACCAGGTCACCCTCAGCGCACGCATGGATGCACTCAACGCCCTTCGCGCCGAGCTCAACGAGCAACTCGCCCCCCAAGGCGTGAAACTCTCGGTCAACGACTTCCTCGTCCGCGCCTGCGCCATCGCCATGCACCAGCACCCGTTCATCAACTCTTCATGGAATCCGGGTTCTGGAAACAGCGGCCCAGCGATTGATCTCCACGGGCATGTCAATATCGGCGTCGCCGTCTCACTCCCCGAAGAAAAGGGCGGCGGGCTCGTCGTCGCCACCATCAACAACGCCGACCAAACCGGACTCCGCCAGATCTCCGCCGAGACCAAACGACTCGCTGCCAAAGCCCGTGACAAGGGGCTTTCCCCAGCCGAGCTCTCCGGCTCAACCTTCACCATCTCCAACCTGGGCATGTTCGGCGTCGAGCACTTCACCGCGATCATCAACCCACCAAACGCTGCGATCTTGGCAGTCGGCAAAGCCATCGACAAGCCATTCGTCGAGTACGATGCCAACGGCGACGCGGAGTTGATCATCGGCTCGGAAATGTCCATGACCATCTCGTCAGATCACCGAATTATCGACGGCGCGATGGCGGCGAGTTATCTCCAGACGGTCAAAGAACTCCTCGAATCACCCGCTTCGTTGCTCGTCTAACACCATCTGGGTGCCACGACTCGCCGTCTTCGGCGCAGTCGTGTCTTCTTTAGGCCTTGGTATACCGCACTACTGCGCCCTGCGGGCGAGTAGTGGCACCCAAATCTCGATTTTCTGAGCAACCCGCCACCAATCGAATAGACTTTGCATGGAACGGATTCTGCCAGTACCATGTCTTTGCCGATATCATCTCGTATGTCGAATCGTGAATCTGACAATCTGCCTCAGTTTTTGATTGGCCCTGACACGCCGACAACCGGCGCACAATCCGACCCAGCGTCGCTGCTCAACGAGGCCCGCGAGCGGGTTCACGACGAGGATGCCAAGAACAAAGAATCGGTCAAGCTCGCCCGCCGATTGTTTATCGCAATGATCCTCATCACAATCCTCGGCATCGTCTTTTATATCGTCCTGCCCTACTACAGCATTCGGCTCTCACCCACCGTTCCGATCCTAAGTTTCCTCGCCATCTTCGCCGGCGCGATCCTGACAGCGATCGAAGAGGACAAGGAAAACAACCATTCCGATGAAACGAGCAACGAAGACTGTTGCAACAACGACGGGTGCCCCACCGGCATGTGCAGCGGGCCCAGGCCGTTGCAGATGTTTCGGGACAAGAAGCCACCATCCAAGTAAACGCCCCAACTCTTCGGTGGCCCGGCTCGCCGAGCCGGGGTTGTTTGATTCTTCGGTGGCCTGGCTCGCCGAGCCGGGTTCCTAATCGTGTGCATAGCGCAGAAAGCCCCGGCTCGGCGAGCCAGGCCACCCAAAATCCTTACCCTCTCTCCGCCCGCTTGCGTTTGAGCTCGGCATCAATAAACTGATCCAGCTCCCCACGATCGAGCACATTGGTCGGGTTGGCTTCGACATTGGTGCGATGGTCTTTCACGCGGTTGTCGTAGAGGACATAGCTCCGAATCTGTGCGCCCCATCCGCGGTGTTCGAGCTTGCCGCCCGATGCCTCGGCGATGTCGGCTGCCCGTTTGTCTTCGGCAAGTTGCTCAAGCTTGGCAGTCAGAATCTCCATCGCTTGACGACGGTTCTGCTGCTGCTCGCGGTGGGTCGAGGCGAGGATCATAATCCCCGTAGGCTTATGCACCAGACGCACCGCCGAAGCGACCTTGTTGACATTCTGTCCGCCCGGGCCCGATGATCGGGCGAAACAACTGATCTCCAAATCACTCTCGGGAATCTCAAGCTCGGTCTCTTCGAGCTCGGGGATTACATCCACCGTCGCAAAGCTCGTCTGGCGTTTGCCCTGCGCATTGAAAGGCGACACCCGCGCGAGCCGATGCGTCCCGCGTTCGCAACACAAATACCCAAAGGCATACGGCCCCTGCACATGGAGCGTCACCGAATCAAGCCCCACTTCCGAACCATACGATTTCTCGACCTCTTCGACCTTCCATCCCTGATGCTCAAAGAAGTAGAGATACATCCGAAACAGCATCTCGCACCAATCGTTGGCTTCGGTCCCGCCATCGCCCGCCGAGATCGTAAAGAAACAATCCTTCGTATCATGCTTGCCCGAGAGCAGCGATTGCGTCTCGATCTTGTCCATCCGTTTCATCAACTCAAAGAGTTGCTCATCGGCCTCTTCGAGCAGTTCGGCGTCATTGTCTTCCCGGCTCATCTCATAGGCAACCTGCGCGTCCTCGAACTCTTCGTAGACGCCCTTGATCGGATCGGTCTGGGCTTTGATGAGCTTCAACTCGGCGATGATCTTCTTGGCGTCTTCCTGATTGTTCCAGAAATCCGCCTCGCCCATCATCTCTTCGAGTTCTTTGAGTCGTATTCGTTTGTTTTCATAGTCAAAGAGACTCACGGATCGTTAAAATCCGCGCCTCAAGCTCGCTGATCACATTGTGATGTGCTTCAAAATGCATGGTTGCTCCTCTGCCCACTCATCGGGCGAAATCTTAGGCATCACTTTAGCATCCAAGAGCCCACTTGGCCCGTACAATACCCCGAATGATCTGCCCACTTCCCCCACTCCCCATCCTCGGACTCACCCTCGCACAGGCGGCGGCTGATCCAACTCCCCAAGAAGCCTACCGCCGAGCTTCCGCCCTCACCCTGATGCTCGCCATTTTGGGTGTCGTGATGGTCACGACTCTTTTGATGATCGTCGTCATCCGCAGAGGCCGACGGCGCCAAGAAGCCCTGCCCAAACCCGCCCCCACCGAGCATGTCGATGCCTGGGCAGAATCCGGACGACGCTTCGATTCCTCAATCACCGAGATTGACCCCGACGACGACTAATCGGCGATGAATCACGGCAGCGAATCCACCCACGCCGCTGCTTTCCCATACCCAAGCCCCTGCGCCCTCTTCGCCCACGCAATCGCCTCTTCCCGCTCGCCGGCGCGCTCGAGCCACAACGCCACCTCAAAGGCCAGTTTCCCATCCTCGGGATACTTCACCGCTGCGTCCATCAGCCGACTCGCGGCATCACCCGGGCGACCCACCATCCCGCAGCACTCCGCAAAGAGATACGCCGTCTCGAGCATATCGAGCTCATCCTGAGGCAGCGACGCCAGCAGATCAATCGCCTCTTGGGCCTTGCCCGCCCGCTTGAGCACCCGCGCCTCTTGAAGCACCCACGCAAGCTCCCGAGGCTCGATCGCCCGGGCCTTGCGAATCTGCTCGAGCGCGATCGTCACCTTGTTCTCACGCATCGCAATATCCGAACGCATCACATAAATCCGCGCCCGATCCGGTGCCAGCCGACCTGCCAACGCCAGATTCGCCTTCGCCTCGCTGAGCCGATTGAGCTTTATCTGGATCGCAGCAAGAAAGATCGGCGTGTCAGGATTGCTCGGATCCATCCGCATCGACGCGCTGTAATGCGCCTCGGCGAGCTCCAGTTGATCGAGCATGTTGGCCAGGGTCCCCGCGGTGAACTCGATCATCGCGGTGCTCGGACCGATCTCGATGCCCGCGACATACTGGCTGTACGCATCACGGTGCCGATTCTGAAGCATGTACAAATCACCGAGCGCCAAACGCAGCTCCTGATCGCTTGGATACTGCGCCACCGCCCCTTCGAGCACCGTCGTCGCTTGGGGATATTGCTCATTGCGCACATAGACCTGGACCGCACCGAGAATCTCCTCGATCGACTCGGTCTGGGCAATCCCCCCGGTTTCTGTTTCTTCTGCCCCGCCGAGCGCTCGCGCACCTGATCCTGTCGGCGATTGGGTCAGCGTCCAGAGCGCATACCCGGCAACACACGCAGCCACCAGCGCCCCGATCCCCAAGAGCACCCCCGAAAGCTTCGCATTGCCCGCCCGCAAGGCGTACAAACGGGTCGGATTCTTCGTCTTTGATCGATCTTCCATACACACACGATATCGGCTACGCGTACACTTAGGCACAAGGATTCAACGATTTCTGCCAAGAGCGCAAGGATAATGCGATGAACACGGACGCCCCCCAACCCACAGCCAAACCAGCTGCCAAAGAACCCATGAGCAAGTCCTACGCGCCCAGCGACCACGAAGCCCGAATCTGGGACAAATGGATCGCGGCCAATGCCTTCCACGCCGATCCCAATCGTGTCCTTTCCGGCGACGCTCAACCCTACTGCATCCTCATCCCCCCACCCAATGTCACCGCTGCCCTCCACCTCGGGCACGCCCTCAACAACTCCATCCAGGACATCCTCATCCGCGCCCACAGAATGAAAGGCTACGAAACCCTCTGGATGCCCGGCACCGACCACGCAGGGATCGCCACCCAGACAATGGTCGATCGAAAACTCAAAGAAGCCGGCGAACCCGGGATCGCCGACTACAAAAAAATGGAGCTCGAAGGCAAGCCCGGGCGCGAAGAGTTCCTCAAGCTCGTCCACAACTTCAAAGACGAATACGAAGCCCGCATCACCCACCAACTCCAGAAGATGGGATGCTCGTGCGATTGGGAGCGTCAACGCTTCACGATGGACGACATCTGCGCCCGCGCAGTCCGCGAAGCCTTCTTCCAGCTCTTCAAAGATGGGCTCATCTACCGAGGCAAACGACTCGTCAACTGGGACCCTGTCACCCAGACCGCGCTGGCTGACGACGAAGTTGAGATGGAAGAAGTGAACGGGCACTTCTACTACCTCCGCTATCCCCTCGTCCAAGACAACCCCGACGATCCCACCATCCCCGTCACCTGGGGCGAGTTGGCCCCCCGTGGGTACCCCGATGCCGAGCACCACCCCGAAGACGAGCAAGCCTGGATCACCGTCGCCACCACCCGTCCCGAAACCTACATAGGCGATACCGCAGTCGCGATCAACCCCAAGGACCCGCGCGCAGCTGCGGTGCGAGGCTTCAAGGTCATGCTCCCGCTGGTCGGACGCATCATCCCGATCATCGAAGACGACTATGTCGTCCTGCCCGTCAAATACGGCGGGCAAGAAGGCGATACCAAAGCAGAAATGTCCACCGGGTTCCTCAAAGTCACCCCGGCCCACGATCCCAACGACTGGATGATCGGGCAACGCCACGGCCTCGAGCCCATCAACATCATGGCCCCCGATGCGTCGATCTCCGATCAGCACGGGTGGGAAGACATCGGCGACGCCCACATCTTCGTCGGCAAATCCCGTGAAGAAGCCCGCGAGTTGGTCATCAAAGAGTTCAAATCCCGCTGCGTCGCCGAGGGAAGCGAGGGTTCATTGCTCGAAAAGATGGTCCCCTATAGCCACAGTGTCGGGCATTCCTACCGAAGCCATGCCATGATCGAGCCCTACCTGAGCGATCAGTGGTACTGCAAGGTGAGCGACGACAAACTCCGAGGCAACGCCCAACGCGCATTGGCTCTCGAGCAACGCACCGAAGGCTCACTCGAAGCCTGGCCCGAGTCCACTCCCGGTGGCCCGGCTCGCCGAGCCGGGTCTCCCCCCAACCAGCTCAAACCCCTCCAAAGCATCCCCGAGTTCGCCCCCGCAGGCCCACTGGCTTCAGGGCTCCTCCACCAGGGCATCCCGCCGACATTCACCCCCTGCGATCCGTTTCCCAAAGGACAAAGAGCCCCATCTCAACTCGACCACACAAGGCGAAATCTTCCTCACCTCCAACTCCCCAACACAACCTACTTCATCACATGGCAGACTGTCAGTGGCATCACCCTTTCGGATGCTGACTCCACTTGCCTCATCGAAAGTATTGAACATCGCCACGGCGATTCCGCCACCATCGATGCCTTGGTCATCATGCCAGATCATGTCCATATGCTGGTGCGGATGAACAACCAAAACGATCTGTGCAAATGGATCTCGGACCTCAAACGATACACCGCACGAACAATCAACAGCCAGTCCAACCGCACCGGTTCTCTCTGGCAAGATGAACACTTTGATCGGATTGTTCGAGATGAAAATGAATATGTTGACCACCTCACCTACATCGTTGACAATCCCATCAAGGCAGAACTGACCAAGCATCGCCATGAATGGCTACATTGTTTGCTCAGCGAGTCGGTGATATCAGCACTGACTGGTGTATCTGAAGAACCCGGCTCGGCGAGCCGGGCCACCGGGGAATCAACCGATGGCTCAATGTCCTTCCACCCCGCCCGCTACGCCAAAACCTACGAAACCTGGCACGACAACCTCCGCGACTGGTGCATCAGCCGACAGCTTTGGTGGGGGCATCGGATTCCGGTGTGGAGTTCGAAACCTACATGGATTCGTTCCGGCGAGCGCCTTGTTGAACCCCCTATTCCTGTTGGTATTGGAAGAGGAACCAAAGACCGTTCACAGCAAGAGCGTGTAGTTGATTTTAGTAAACGGATCAATCAACTTATCGAAGAAGGTAGAGTTTGGTTGAATAATAGACCAGTAGGCAAAATGTATGAGCCATGGCTTTCAACCGATGAGCAAGTGTTTGTATGTGTAAAGGATGAGTCAGATCACGAAGTAGTTGAGTTTCTTGAATCATGTACATTCACCCAAGACCCTGATGTCCTCGACACCTGGTTCTCCTCTGCGCTCTGGCCGCTCTCGACAATGGGCTGGCCCGACGCTGCCGCTGCCAAAGCCTCCACTGGGATCGAAGATTTCGAGTCCATGCTCGCGGCCTACAACCCGACCTCCGTCCTCACCACCGCCCGCGAGATCATCACCCTCTGGGTCTCGCGGATGACCATGTTCAACCGGTACTTCCTCCCCGGTGGCCCGGCTCGCCGAGCCGGGTCTTCAGAACCTCAAGGAGCACAACAAGAACCCGGTTCGACGAACCGGGCCACCGAAAATCAACCTGGCCCTGCCCCCTTCAAAGATGTCTTCATCCACGCCATGATCCAAGACGGCGAAGGACGCAAGATGTCCAAGTCCCTGGGCAATGGCGTAGACCCCCTCGATATCATCCACTCCCACGGCGCTGACGCGATGCGGTTCACCCTCTGCCAGATGACCACGCAGACCCAGGATGTCCGCATGCCCGTCGTCCGCGACGAATCCACCGGCAAAAACACATCGCCCAAGTTCGATCTGGGACGCAACCTGTGCAACAAGCTCTGGAACGCCGCCAAGTTCTCGATGATGATGCTCGAAAAGAATCCTGTTCCTATCGGCATGCCGATTGATCCGCAGGAACTCACCCTGATCGACCGATGGATGCTCTCGCGTGTGGTTGATGCGACCAACAAGATCAACACCGCCCAGCGCAACTACATGTTCAAGGACTACGCCGATACGCTGTATGATCTGTTCTGGCGTGATTTCTGTGATTGGTATCTTGAGTCGATCAAGCCGACCATCGCCGAGAACCCGAACCAGCGGGCGGTGCTTCGACTCGTGTTCGAGAGTATCCTGCGCCTGATGCACCCGGTCATGCCCTTCATCACCGAAACCCTGAGTGAGCAACTCGCCGACATCCCGCTGGGCGAGATTTCCGGATTCGGCTTTGCGCCCACGAAATCGAACCAGACCCTCTGCCAATCTGGTTGGCCCGAGCCTGACGATGAGCTGCGTGATGAAGTGGCTGAGGAGGCCTACGAGCGGATTCGTTCGTTGGTCTCGACCATCCGCGAGGTCCGGGCCCAGTCGCAGGTCGCGCCCAAGCGCCGGATTGTCCTGCACGCATCGGGATCGCTCGCTGAGGATATCGCGCGGTGGTCGCCTTTGATCGAAACCCTCGCCGGGGTCGAATCCATCACCTCCGACACCCCCGACGGGCAGGCAGCGTCGTTTACCTTCGAGGGCAGCGAGTACCAGCTCTCGAATCTCGCTGACGCACTCGACGCGGGCGCGGAAAAAGATCGGCTCGAAAAAGAACTCGCAGCCATCGAAAAATCCATCAAGGGTATCAAGGGTCGGCTCTCGAATCCCGGCTACACCGACAAAGCACCCGCCCATCTCGTCGAGCAAACCCGCGATCAGCTCGCCGGGCTCGAAAAAGACCGCGACGCGACCAAGTCCGCATTGGACAAACTCGGATGAGCCGCCTTTGGCTTACACTTGGACTCGGCGCAACCCTGCTCGCGGGGTGCGCCTCTGTGCCTGTGCGCCAGCCAACCGGGCAGGTTGGCCCAGCGATCAATCCAAGCACCGATGTTTCCCGATTCGTTGCCGACCGTCAACTTTGGACATTCAAAGGGCACACAGGCTGGGCGTACTACACCCCCAACTCGATCATCCGCACCACCTCAACCGATCGCAAAATCCTCGAACGATTACCCTCGTTCGTCGAGCTCTCGATCCTGCACTATCAATCCGATATCACCCGACTGCCTCGCCCGAATCAGCCCATCGAGACCTACTTCTTCGACACCCGCAACCAATGGGAGACCCTCACCCGATCGCTCATGGGCGATCGCGCAGGCATCTACCTCTCGATCGAGCGAGGCGGATACTCGGCCAAGCAGATCGGCGTCTTCTACGACATCGGCCCCAAAGACTCCTTCGTCATCTGCGCCCATGAAGGGTGGCATCAATACGCCCACTCGACCTTCAAAGACCCCATGCCCGTCTGGCTCGACGAGGGCGTCGCGTGCATAATGGAAGGGTTCAAATGGGACGAGCAGTTCCCCGATCACCCACGATTCCTCCCCTGGGCCAACACCGAGCGGTTCGATCAGCTCCGCGACGCACACAACCGCGACGCCCTGATGCCGATCCATTCGCTGCTGACCCTGCGCCCCCAAGACCTCATGGGCGCCTCGACCGGCAAACCCACCGCGCTGACCTACTACGCGCAGGTCTGGGCCTTGATCCATTTCCTCAACGAAGGGCAAGGCGGGCGCTATCAATCGGCCCTGCATCAACTCCTCAAAGATACGGCATCGGGTGCGTTTCGATCCAAGCTCGATGAGCACGATCTGCGCCAGTTCAACACCCGGCGCACCGGCCCGGCAACACTCTTGACCGCTCTCCCCAAAGGCACCACACTGCGCCAGCTTGATCTCGAGTATCAGCAGTTCATCGCCCAGATCGTCCGCGTGGGCTCACGCAACCGGATCGTGATGGGACAATCCCCGATCACGCGATAATATGAGATTCAAAAAGAACGCACCCGAACTTCCGCCCGGGTGCGATTCGTAGCTTTGTCTTTCAACCATTGGTCTCTCAACCGTTTGGCTGATGATTCATTCAGCGGCGACGACGCAGAGCGACGAGCCCACCAAGACCCAGCAGTGCTGCCGAACCTGGTGCAGGAATGATCGTGTACGACAGGTACTGCCCCGAGACAGACTGGGTGCCCCACCCATCGGTTGCTGCATCCTGTCGGCTCAACATATCGACCCCTGGGTCGAACCCGCCGCCGGTGGTGGCAACATCGAAGAAGATGACATCGCCAACCCCGACACCCAGTGCCGAGAGCGAAACGGCGATGCGCTGCACGCCCGCAGCATGATTGGCATCGTCACCCATGATTTCGGTACCTGCGCCATAAGTCGCATCGGTCAAGTTCCATGCAGCGCCATCCCATGCGTGGAGCTCGGCACCAATGCCCGTCCCGCCATCGTCGGCCCATGAACCAACAAAGTCAGTCATACCCGAGCCCCAATCAATGTTGCGTCCCCATGCGTCTGTATTGGTCCCTGCAACACGACCGGTATCCATCCCGATGAGGTATTTGCCCCAGTTGGTTGCATCGAGGTCACCCGCAACCGAAATATCAAAGTAAAGGAAGTTGGCATCGTTGGTCACTTCAACCTGGGTGATGTCCAGATGGTCAAAGCCTGCGAATGCAGCTGCGATATCGCCGCCATCGGCTTCCATCCCCGAGTTGTCCGTGTAAACATCCGCGTGTGCTACGCCTGCGACCATCGCGAGGGCAGCAGCTGTCATCAGTGCTTTTCTCATCTCTCTTTTCTCCATTCTCAGTTTCACACAAATGTGCGATTTTCGAAGACGCTCTCTTCACAGACCCACCAAATGGGCCCGTTGTCCATGTGAAGGATACACGAAACTTGTTTCCTAAACAACGCGGAAAGAGATCAGATTTGCCAATTTCTACCCGTTTTTCGGGCTTTATTCCACGAAAACTTACTTGAACGGACTTTGTTCGCAGGGCGTACGCAGGCGCTGGTCCCTCCTTGGGAGGCCGGCACCGATGTGCTTGGTTGATTTCACTTCAAAAAAGCACCCGGCTTTTGGCCGGGTGTGCGTTCTCCAAGTGTGAACTTTTCAATGCATTCGCTATGGCCTGCTCATCGGCGTAGCCGTTTGAATGCTGCCAGACCACCGAGCCCAAGGAGCCCCGCCATTGCCGAGCTCGGCAACGGCACAACCTGAACGGTGTACGACAAGAACTCTCCAGAAAGGGATTGGTTCGTCCACCAGTCGGTGGATGCATCGGATCGGCTCAGGTGATCGACTCCCGCATCGCCGCCGTTGCCCCCGGTCGAGAAAACATCAAACTCGAGCACATCGCCATTACCAAGCCCAAGCGCTGCGAGCGAAATGGCGATACGCTGAATGCCCGCTGCATGATCTGCGTCATCACCCATAATTTCGGTGCCCGCACCATTGGTCGAATCCGTCAGACTCCATCCACCATTCCATGCGAACAACTCGGCACCAACACCTGAGCCACCAGCATCAGCCCACGAGCCTACAAAATCAGTAATTCCGCGTCCCCAGTCAGCATTTCGCCCCCAAGGATTCGAGTTCTCGCCCGCATTGCGCCCGGTGTCCATCCCGATGACATACTTGCCCCAGTTCACTGCATCGAGATCGCCTGTTACGCTGATCGCGAAGTAGATAAAGTTGGCATCGTTGGTCACTTTAACTTGCGTGATATTGAGAATGTCAGCACCACTCCCAATATTGCTGTGAATGTCATTCGTTGCGTCGGTGTATACTTCCGCCTGGGCAACCCCTGCGATCATTGCAATCATCGCTGCTGTGATTCGTACTCTCTGCATCATCCTCTCCCTATGAACCACGAATCGCGTAAGAAACGCGCGGTGTTCAATCGTTCCTCACACCCACAATTGGGTGACTCATTGGCAAAGAGGATACGCGAAACATCTTTCCCATACAAGACCCATGTGGGATCAAAACCATACTTTTTCGTGGTTTTTTTGGCCAACACGCCACGAAAGACGCCTTGCCTATCTTCACTGTCCAGCGACAACTTCATCCGGCTCGATGTCTGCCTCCACCCCTAAATAGGGAAGAGCATCCTCCACAATGCGGCGAACCACCGGGCCTGCGACCCACGATCCGAAGTGCTGTTTCTTGTCTACACGCTCTGGGCCGATGTCATCGATCACCACCAACACCACAATCTCGGGGTCGTCGGCGGGAGCTGCAACAATGAAACTCGAATGGTGCTGCTTCTCGTAGTAAGTCCGTTTGCTCTTGGGCGCCAAGAGCCCCGCCGGGGGCACCATCGAGATCAATGTCGTGCCCGATTTGCCGAACATCGAATATCTGGGCTCGGGATCATCGGGATACTGACGGGCAGCATTCTTATCCATCCGCTGGGCAACCTCACGCATCGGCGCGATCGTCCGCTGCACCGACTCGGCGCTGAACACCCGCTCGACGACAATCTCATCGCCAACCATGCCAGGTTTGTTCCGATCGCCCGCAGCGGAAAGACGAACCTCGGGCAATGTCCCTGCCATCTCGCCTTTGCGCGCAAAGACCGAGAACGCCCGGACCATCTGGATCGGCGTCACCGCGACTGCATACCCCATCCCCACCGAGGTCTGCGTGTAGTCCGTCCAATCCTTCTTCGATCGAACAATCCCGCTCGACTCGCCCGCCAACCCAATCCCGGTTCGATTCCCAAACCCGAGCGATTCGACCATCAGGCGGAGCTCGTCATGGGTGAGTCTTGAGGTCGCTTTCCACATCCCGATATTCGACGAATATCGGAGCACCGCGTCCCAGTTGTCGAGATCGGGATATGAATACACATCGGTGATCACCCGCCCATATTCAGTGCGGGCCGATTTCTGTTTGATGTCGAGCACTTCATCGTCGGGGAGCAAGCCTTTGGACTTGGCCAATGTCCAGGCGAAGGGTTTGAAGGTTGATCCGGGTTCGTAGACATCCTGCAAGCATCGGTTGTAGGCCAGCGCGGGCTCGGTCTCCCGATGCGGATCATCGCGGAGCACCTTGTATCTGGGCTGATCCTTCACCTCGGGCATCGTCGGGCGAGGCGTATCTGACTTTGGATCCCACCACTGCACCGTTTGCAGACCCGGAATCTCGCGGAGCACATCGGTCATCGCGAGCACTTCGCCGGTGTGTGGGTTGAGCACAATCGCCCGTCCGCCCGCTGCGTCGGCGTCCTCAACGCCGCGCACGAGCTGTTCGTGCACCATGCGCTGGAGTTCGAGATCAATACTCAATCGGACATCTTGCCCTTTGCTGCTCTCAACCCATGCCCCGCGTTGGACCCAAAGCGGGCGTCCTTTGGCATCGCGAACATAGGTCTTTGACCCGTCCTCGCCGATGAGCCGGGCATTGAAAAGCTTTTCCGCGCCCAATACCCCGGTGCGCTCGGTGCCTTCGGGTGTGTATCCGAACTTGCCGACAATCGAACCGACCAGTGCTTCGCCGGTCTGCACCCGCATGGGTGTATGTTCGAGTGTCACCCCTGCCAGGTTCTGTTCTTTGATGAGCTCGCGCAGCCTTTGGGTCTTGGCCTGATCCATCGGCGAGCCCATCGGCAGATAGCGCGAGCGCTTGATCGGTTTGGGTGCCGACTCGGTATTGGAACCGAGCGTGGCCATCACGAACGATGCCGAACTTGGCGCAGTCGATTGCGTCTTGGCAGCGACACGAATCTGCTCGTTGCGCACCATCTTCGAGATCAACCGATCCGCGATCTGCTCGATCGGCAGGTCGATGACCTGCCCGAGACTCACGATCACCCGGTCAATCACAGCCGGGTCTTTTTTCATCGCCTGATGCAACCCCACCGGATCGACAATCACACGATATCCGACGCGTGTCGTCGCCAAGACCCGCCCGCGCCGATCGAGCAGATCGCCCCGCACGGATTTGAGTGTCTGCGTGGTCTGGCGCGCTGCGACAAACCCTTCGAGCTGCTCACCGGGCGCAACCTGAAGCTGCACCACCCGCCCGAGCACAATCGCCAACCCCAAGAGCGTGCCGATGCGAAGCATCCAAGCGATCCGGTTGCTCGGCGCATCTTGGGCAGGGCTGATCGGCGCCGGATCCATCAGAGCATCGCGTTCATTGAGCATGGCAAACTTTCATATCAATCGTTGAGCAGGATCACATGCGATCCATCTTCGAGAATCCACGAATGCTCGGCCTTGAAATCATCATCCATCCAGCCCCCCTGGGTATCGTCGGGTTCAAACACAGATGCAGCTTCGGGATCAACCCCGATTGTCCACTTGGCTCGACGATGCACCGCTGGGTCATACTCCCCCTGCGTCTTGAGCAACGCAATGACGCGCTCGGGTGTACATGCCTGGGCGATCCGCGTACGGATCTCGCGGGCTTGCTCGTCGAGCCGTTGTGTCCGATGCCTCGCCTCGGCCATCTCATGGGCTGCTTGAAGCCGGGACTGGCGCACCGACAGCAACCCCACGCCGCTGCTTCCGCACACCAGAATCAAAACCACCAGCTTCACAAACACATCACACTCCCACACCCATCGGATTCATTCATTTCGCCGGGATTTTGAGCGTCATCCCGATACGGATATCGTTGGCGCTTTCCAACCCGTTCAACTTGGCGATTTCGTTGGCCCGCCGAGAGGTGCCCAGCAGTTTCATCGAAATCTCGCCGAGGGTATCACCCGAGACAACGGTGTAGCTCGTCTTTGACGAAGCTGCCCGTTGCGGATTGTTTGATTGAACAGCGCCAGCCTTGGCATCGCCTGGCAGCTTGAGGGACATCCCGATCTTGAGGATCGCATCGGGCCCGAGCACATCGGCGTTGAGCTGATGAATCTCAGTCCATCGTTGTCCATCGCCGAGCGTCCGCCGCGCGATGCCGATGAGGGTGTCGCCCTTGACGACTGTGTATGTCCGGGTTTGCGTCTCGGGCAGTGGGCGAAGATTCGTGCGCTGTGTCCTTGGTGAAATCTGAGCAGCCCGAGGCAGCTCGATGTCTTGAACATGATCGAATGCGCGATCAAGGATCGAGTTCCCCGCCTTGGTCCTGGCATCGCTCGATGTGCCCGGGCTGTTGGAAATCATCACAGGCCCAGCTGATGGAGTCGGCGATAACACCCCCCGGCGATCACCCATCGCCTGATTGGCGCGTGCCGAGCTAATCGCAGTGCCCAGCTTCTGCTCCTCGCGCTGACCCAAATCCGCAAGGGGCGCAATCACCCGAGCGACTTGAGGCTCTTGGAGATCAAGCGACATGGTGCTGGCCTGCGAAAAATGATCGCTGATGAGCACACCAACAACAAGCACAAGCACAAATCCGATAATGAGGGCGAGTTTGCTTTCTCTGGTCACGGGCGCTTCCTTGCGGCAAGGGGATAAAAACTATCGAGAAACAGATCGCCCCAAAGTCGATCCTTGACTCTGGGCAATGAACACCATCTAAATCGAGCCCAACGCGTCTCCGCGAACCGACCGACACACCCGCAGCTTGGCCGACCTGGCCCGCGGGTTCGACGCGATCTCGGACTCAGTGCCCGTGACCACGCCCTTGGTGATCGGCTTGGCCCATCCCGATTTGACCCACTCGCCAAACGCCCGTTTCACCGGGCGGTCTTCGAGCGAATGAAACGCGATGACCGCGATCCTCGCGCCTGATCCAATCCAACCCGATTCCCCACCAGCCCCCGTTTGGGACTGTTTGCGAAGCGCGATGCCCATGACCCGAAGCAGCGCTTCCAAGCTGCCCAGCTCATCGTTGACCGCGATCCGCAACGCCTGAAAGGTCTTCGTTGCGGGATTGATCGAACCGCGAGGTCCGCGGCTGACCGAACGCACAAGTTCGGCAAGCCGATCAGTCGTTGTAATCGGCTCAACCTCCCGCGCAGCAACAAGTTTTGATGCGATGCGACGGGCCGATTTTTCTTCGCCAAACCGCCAGATGATCTCCGCCAGATCCCGCTCGGGAAGAGTGTTTACTAACTCCGCAGCGGTGATCGGGGTCGATTGATCCAATCGCATATCCAAAGGCCCAGAAAAACGAAAACTCAACCCACGCTCGGGATCATCCACCTGCGTGCTGGCAAACCCCAAATCCGCCAGAATCATGTCCGCAGACAACCCCAGCTCCCGCACCTTGATCGGCAACTCGGCAAAGTTCCCCCGGATCGCATACACCTTGGCCGACCCCGGATCGCCCGGACATAACACCTTGGCGACACTGACTTTGGCACGATCCAGATTCTCTTGATCCAGATCGTTGAGCACCACGGTGCCCGTCGGGCCAAGCCGCTGGGCAATCAGTGCAGCATGCCCACCCAAACCGGCGGTGCAATCGACCAAAACCTCGCCAGGCTGGGGATCGAGCAGCTCGACCACCTCGTCGGGCAGCACCGGGATATGACCAAGTTCGTCTGGTTGTTCATCAGGCATCGAGAGAGGATAGACCCCTCCCATCTCCCTATCCTCACCCGTGCCCGATCCAGACCTCATCATCACCACCGCCAACGACCAGGCCGATGTCGCCCAGATTCTCTATGGCTTATCCATCCGAGGCGTCCGCGCCAAAGTGCTCGAAGCACACAAGAAAAAGACTGACCGATACCAGATCATCCTTGAATCCCCGACCATGATCCAGCTCCGCATCGCGAAGGAGTCCATCGCGGGAATTTGGGATGCGATTCTCGACGAATATGGGCGGGCTGTCACCGTCGATGGGCATTGCTATTTCTGTCAATACGATGTGAGCAGCCTCCCCCGCCCGACCACCTGCCCAGAGTGTGGGATCAACCTTGACTCCCATCAGGCCCGCCGAGCGATGCGTGATGGAAAGAAAAAATAACCCTCTGCACGCTGTCCTCACTGTTGGCGTGCTTGATCCTCGCCTGAAGGCTCGCTGAGTTGCTCCATTGAAACCTCAGGCGCAGGCTCGTCGGTCCAGGCCGCCTGGATCAATCGCTGCGCGAACTCGCGCCGATTCCGGGCTGCAACCGCTTGTAAAATAGGTCGGCGCGAACCACTCGGGAAATACCTGGGCATTGGGCCAGCGCTTGCCCATCACCAACGCGGGCAAAGGCTCGCCCACCGGGCGCTGGGGTTCGAGCGAAACAATGTACCCGCCAAAATCCACGCACACGCCAACCTTGCGCAGATCAAAGCGCTCAACGACAGGCTTGCCCGATCCCAAAAAACCATACCGAAAAATGTCCAACTGCCCAGGAACCAACCGGATATACACCGGCCACATCAACTCCCCAGCCACCACGCCCCCCACCATCGACAATCCCATCACGGCATACCCCAGAAAGCCAAACACCTGCAACAAATCCGTCAAGCTTCCAAAGAACAGGCTTAGCCCAAAGAGAGTACCAACGCCCACCACAACCGACATCACGACAACGGTCCACCAATATCGGCGATCCCGTTTGATCCCAAAACAGGGTTGAAGAATGATCGGCTCGAACCCGCCTTGCACCATCTCAAGTTCATCGGCGCTGACCATATCTCCATCGCCAATCCTCCCATACGCTGCGAGCTGGGCCCACCTGTGGATCGCATCACCTTGGCGTTTCTGCGGAATCACTGCCCGCACCCGATACCGCGAGTCACTCTTCTTCCTAAAAAATGCACCCGGTAATTGTTTGCGATTCATCTTGTTGAGCTTCAACAAAAAAATCAGCCCAATCGCCACCGCCACAATCAGCGTCGCCCCTGTGACAAGCCCGGTCACGAGAAGAGAAACCCCGAACTGATTCCACAACACGAAGAATCCAAGCCCCGGGATCAAAAGCAACATGGCAAAGACCTGCGATCCCAGCACACCGATCACTGCCCCGGCCTTCCTCATGCCGACAAACTCATGCCCGGGACTCTCGCACACGAACAACCCACGCCCAAAATCGAGGTTTTCATCTGTTTTTTCAGTGTTTTCGCTCATCCGATGCAACCCCATCCATGCCTCGCTTTGTGCCTCGAAATGCGAGCAAAACACGCCCCAATGCGCTATAATCTGCCGTACGAAATTATCCACAAACGGCCCCGTACGCACACGATACCACAACACAGTATTCCGCGTTCGATCACTCCGGTTTCATCGGCATACGGACGCCCCATATAAGCACACCATGACCGAACAACAAGACACCAATCCCGTTTCACAATCCGCCCCCAACACCGAGTACTCCTCGGACCAGATCAAGGTCCTCGAAGGACTCGAAGCGGTCCGCAAGCGACCCGGCATGTACATCGGAGGCACAGGACTCGGTGCCCTCCACCACCTCGTCTACGAAGTCGTCGATAACTCCATCGACGAGGCTATGGCCGGCTTTGCCACCTTTGTCTCCGTCACCATCCAAGCCGACGGCTCAATCAAAGTCACCGACGACGGACGAGGAATCCCCACCGACCCCGTCACCAACAACGACGACCCCACAATCAACGGCAAACCCGCCATCGAAGTCGTCCTCACCAAACTTCACGCCGGCGGAAAGTTCCAACAAGAAGACTCGGCATACAAAGTCTCGGGCGGTCTTCACGGCGTGGGCGTCTCGTGTGTCAATGCCCTCTCGTCCATGCTCGAAGCAGAGGTCTGGCGCGACGGCGAGATCAAAGCCATCGCCTTCGAGCGAGGCGTCGTCACCAAACCGCTCTACGATGTCGGCAAAATCCCCGAGAATGCCACCCGCGCAACCGGCACCACCATCGTCTTCAAGCCCGACACCGAAATCTTCGAAGATGTCACCTTCGACTACACTGTCTTGGCCCATCGACTCCGCGAACTGGCCTACCTCAACCCCGGCGTCGCGATCCGCCTCACCGACGAACGCGTCGGTGCCGATGGCAAAATCAAGCACGATTCATTCAAGGCCGACAACGGGCTCCTCGAATATGTTGTCCACCTCATGAAGGGCAAGACCGCGATCTCCTCGCCGATCTTCCTCCGCAATGAAATCGCTGAAGAGAACATGCTCTGCGAGATCGCGCTCCAATACCACGATGGGTACTCCGAAAACCTCCTCACCTTCGCCAACAACATCAACAACGCCGACGGGGGAACACACGGGCAAGGATTCAAAACCGCACTCACCCGCACACTCAACAGCTACGCCCGCCGACTCGGGTTCCTCAAAGACAAAGACCCCAACCCATCGGGCGATGACCTGCGCGAAGGCTTGATCGCCATCGTCTCGGTCAAACTCCCCGACCCCCAGTTCAACAATCAGCCCAAAGAGAAACTCCTCAACCCAGAGATCGAATCCTTTGTCTCGGGCACCGTTCAAGAAGCCCTCAACAACTGGCTCGAAGAACACCCCGCCGAAGCCAAAAAGCTGTGTTTGAAGGGCATCGTCGCTGCCCAGGCCCGCGAAGCTGCCCGCAAAGCCCGCGAGCTCACCCGGCGCAAAACCGCCCTCGATTCAGGCTCGATGCCTCACAAGCTCCGCGATTGCAAAACCAAGGACCTCGACCGCGCAGAACTCTTCATTGTCGAAGGCGACTCGGCGGGTGGATCAGCGACCCAGGGGCGCGATGTCGAAACGCAGGCGATCTTGCCGCTCAAGGGGAAGATTCTCAATGTCGAACGCGCACGCATCGACAAGGTGCTGGGCTTTGAAGAAATCCGCACACTCATCGGCGCGCTCCGCTGCGGCATCGGAGGCGATTTCGATATCTCCAAACTCCGGTACGGCAAGATTATCATCATGACCGACGCCGATGTCGACGGGTCGCACATCCGGACCTTGTTGTTGACTTTCTTTTTCCGTCATATGAACGAGTTACTCCGGCGCGGGCATATCTACATCGCCCAGCCGCCGTTGTATCAGATTATCAAAGGCAAGAAGTCGCAGTATGTGCTCAACGAGGGCAAGCTCGACGCGGTGCTGACCGAGCTTGGGCTCGAAGGCTCGTCGCTGCTCATCCGCGATATCGACAACACCCGCATCGGCGATCAACCTGAAACCATCGCCGAGATCACGGGCAACGATGCAAAGCGGCTTGTTCGCGCCATCTCGCGTCTGGGTGAGCTTGTTGAAGTTGCAGAGCGTCGGGGCACCAAGTTTGTCGATCTGCTCGAAGCCCGCCGCGATGGCGTCCTTCCGACCCACATCGTGGCGACACAGGCTACGAGCCAATACGCGTGGTCAGAGACCGAAGCGTTGGAAGTCATCGCCCAGAACAACTGGCGTCATTCCGACGACATCGAAGAGGATGCCATCGAAGGGATCGAGCTCCCGGGCGCCCCTTCCGAATCTGATGCCATCGCCGAGATCAATGCCCCTGTTGCCACCGTCCGCGAGCTCCATGAAAACCGCGAACTCGCTGTCATCTTCGCCGAGCTTACCGAGCTGGGCATCGACATCAATGATTATGCCCTGGTTCAGGAAGAGTCGATCACTGGCGACAAGATGCCCGCCCGGTTCGCCTGGAGCACGACCAAGACTGGCAAGAGCACCAAGCTCGACATCCCAAACGATGAAAACGAAACCGTTTCAACAGCAAGTTCGAAAATTGTCGAAGCAGAAAATATCCCTGCCATTCTCAGTGCTCTTCATGAGATCGGACGCCGAGGCATGGAAGTCAAGCGATTCAAGGGATTGGGCGAGATGGATGCGATCCAGCTCTGGGAGACCACGATGGACCACGAGGTCCGCTCGATGTTCCGCGTCCAGTGGGATCAGGCAGGCGAAGCGGACAACCTGTTCTCGCTCTTGATGGGCGAGCATGTCGAGCCTCGAAGGAAGTATATCGAAGACCACGCCCTCGAAGTCAAGAATCTCGATGTCTGATCGGCTCGGCATCCCCCAAGCTTCCCGCCCGGAAAACCCACCTGGAGGAAGCCCGCCTCGATCGTGTCTGACGGCTCGTTTATCAATCCGAATCTGGGTGCCACGACTCGCCCGAAGGGCGCAGTCGTGTTCTTTGATGGCGGAGAAACCAAAGCACGACTGCACCCAAGACGGCGAGTCGTGGCACCCGATGGGATGTCTTTGAGCCGTCAGACACGCCCTAGGAAGCCCACCGATTCCAAAGCTTCTCAACCGCGCGATGCCCCAGCTTTGGGTTGTTTTTGGGCGCATCAACACATTCCTGTCGCATATCCTGCCTGCGTCTAAGCCGACATCCTTTGGTAACGATATCCCCGCCAGAAAAAGCCCATCCGTTCGCACATCATCTCTCGATGGAAACTTTTATGGCCAGCGACCCCAACAACAAGCTCAATACCCTCCGCCTTGCCCAGCACGATCTCCAGAAACTCCTTGAACAGTTCGATCACTCGCAAACCAAGACGGCCCATCCCGATCGCGAGTTCGTCCGATGGACATATCGGCTCAGCGCGGTTGATCTCATCCTCGAGCACGCCACCGGATCAAAGATTTCTTTACCCGTCGCCACGCGAAACATCTCTCGAGGCGGCATCTCCATCCTCCACTCGACTTATATCCACACCGGAAGCCCGTGCGAGGTTGTGCTTCAAATCCCGGGCGGCAAATCACAGGGTATCCCTGCGAAGGTTATCCGGTGCGCTCATATCACCGGGCGTGTGCACGAGGTCGGGATTGCCTTTGATGAACAGATTTCTACCAAGGACCTCTTGGGGCTCGACCCGCTCAACGAGGCGTATTCACTCGAGCGTGTCGAGCCCAAGCATCTCCATGGTTCGGTCCTGGTCGTCACGCCCACTGAACTCGATCGAGACATCATCTTCGTCTTCCTCGAAGAAACCGGGCTTATGCTCACCTATGCCAACACCATCGAATCGGCTGTAAAGAGGGCTTCTAAGGGATGTGATCTGGTGATCTCCGATTTTCATCTTGGCGAAGAGTCGGGCGCCGATCTCGTCAAGGCCCTGCGATCTCAAGGCGCGGATATGCCTGTGATTATTATGACCTCGGACAAATCGGAAACGATCCTTGACACCATCCGAGACGCCGACGCATCGGGCATCCTCTCAAAGCCGATCTCCAGCGAACGCCTCCTCCAGGCATTGGCAGAGTTCCTCCACGCCGATGGCGATGGGGGGCCGCTCTACACCACGCTCACCAAAGATGATCCCGCATACTCGTTGCTCAACAAGTTCCTCACCGCCATCCCCAAGATGGCGCTCGGGCTTGAGAAGGCGATGCAGAACGATGATCTCCAGAGCAGCATCGAAACTTGCCGGGCCCTCTCGGGTACCGCTTCGCCTTTGGGATTTGAATCCATCTCCGAGCTTGCCATCGCAGCCGAGAAGAAGCTCGATACTGGCGATCTCAAGGGCGCCTCATCTCAAATCCGAGCACTCATCGTTGCCTGCCGAAGAATCAAAGCCAGACCCGCTGCCTAACCCCCGATAACCCTGCCAATCCGAACCACCCAAACCACCGATTGCCAGATGATGCAATCGGTGCCTCAATGCGCCATCAACCCCTCAACTCCCAATGCCAATCGCCCGATCCATCGTGCATTGCATGAGAAGCCGATCTCCCAAACCCTGCCTGCCTAACAAACGAAACACGCTTGGAATGAGCGATCCGGTCTACAAGCAGCTGCTCTCGAAGCTCGACGAGATCGCTTCCAAAACGACCGATATCCCCGCCGATCGTATCTATACCCGCCTTGAATACCTCGACCCTTACCTCCTGCTCACGCTCGAAGCTGCGGATCGATCCCGTAAAGACATTACCGTCGCAACGCGCAACATCTCCCGCGGGGGGATGTCCGTGCTCCATGCGAGCTTTGTCTACACTGACACCCGGATCACTGCCCGGCTCCGACGGACAGACGGGTCGGTCTCGAGGGTCTCGGGAAAAGTCTGCCGATGCTCACATCGAGGCGGCGTCGTCCACGAAATCGGGATCGAGTTCGATCGAGAAATCATCGTTCAGGAGTTTGTCCGCCCAGATATCAACAACTCCATTTCTTCGCTTGAAATCGTCGACCCCGAACAACTCAATGGAAAAGTGCTCTTCGTTGGCACCGATGAAACTGTCGTGCCATTTCTTCGCGAATACCTTATCAACACCAACATGAACTTCGGGTTCGTCAAGTCTGCCAAAGAAGTGCTTGAGAAGGGTGCCGACCAATATGCACTTCTCTTTTTGTGTCTTGATCTCGAGGATATGACGGGCCCGGAGTTCACCAAATACCTCCGCGAAAACAACTATCACAACCCGATTATTCTTGCAGGTCAGGCAGAGGATGAGCTGACCAAACAGCAAATCAGACTCTCAAATGCCGACATGTTCTTGTCTACGCCACTGACCGAGAAATCGGTCATGTGCGCCTTGGGCGAGTTTCTCCTCACCAAGTGGTCTCAAGACACGCTCGAAGCACTCCGCTCGGGGGTCGATATTGATACCGTCAAATCCATATGCACAGAGCTTACAAAGCTTGGCATTCTCCTCGAGCAGCAAATCCATTCTGATGATCCGATCAAAGTCTACGGCACCTGCACCAAAATCCGCTCGCTTGCCCCGCTGTTGGGTATGAAAGAACTCCGCGACCTCACCTTGCAAGTCGGGGAAAAAATCGCTGCTTCGGGTGATTTGCATCAGTTTGACAAAGAGCTCAAATCCATCATGACCCTCTGCAAAAGCACCAAGCAGGCCGCCTGAATCACCGCCATAACCCAAGCCTGCATAAGCACTTGAACTTCAGCCCAATCTCTATCTGGCCGATACTGGGCAACATCGACACGGTTTTAGATGATCTCAAAGCACAGGAACTCCTCGGTGAGCGAACCCAACAGCAATCAGATACTCCGAAGCATCACCCGATTCCGCAAGCTCGCCATCGGATCTGCCGCCTTTGTTGCGGTCTTGGCTGCGATGATGGTCATCAGTGTCATCTCGGTCCTCGATGCCACCACCGCAACCAAAATCAGTATCACCAGCAAACAACGATTGCTCGCCCAACAAATCCTCACCGATGCCATCACCATCGACCATGCAATCCAAATCCAGCACTGGGATGCCCTCGAACCCGCCTTGGGTGACCTCCAGCAATCCACGCAGGATATCCAAGAAACCCACCTCTTCCTCACTGAGTTTGTCCATCAATCCGGTGCCAATCAAGCGCATACCGAAGCAGAGCAAGCGGTACTCGCCGACATTGCATTGCCTTACCAGAGCATGATCAAAGCAGCGGTGGAACTCAACAAACTGACCATCAGCATCATTCGCAGATCGCCTTATATCGACCAGCTTACCCTCGATCGTGTCACCGCAGCCAAGGATGAAATCGCACAAGCCCACGCGGCCCTCCTCCCGGGGATCGAGAAAATTGTCTCGCTCGAGGAGCAGAAATACGAATCCGAGATCGACCAGAGCATCGCCTACGCCAGACTTGGGATGATTATTCTCCTGGGTGTCCTGGCGGCCAATATCCTCTTTATCATCGAACCAACCTTCCTCATCATCCGACGCCAGCTCCAAGAGCTCGACAAGGCAACCAAGCAGGCTGCCCGTTCAGATGCGGTCCGGTGGCGTCTGCTCTCGAACATGGGACACGAGTTTCGCACACCAATGAACGCCATTGTGGGATTCACCGATCTCCTCGCGGAGGAATCGCTCTCTGAATCTGAGCGTACAAGGCTCACCAAATCAATCTGCGATTCGAGCACCCAGCTCACCCACCTCATCGAGACCATGCTCGATATGTCTGCGATCGAGTCGGGACAGCTCCGCACCGTCACCGAGCAGTGCAACCTGCACCAGACCCTCGAGAGGCTCTGCAACAACGCCGACCCTCTGAGCAAGGCCAAGCAACTCGATCTCAACTTGCATATCGACCAGTCTTGCCCCGTCGAGATCGAGACAGACACCAAACGCCTCGAACAGATCATCTACAACCTCATCGACAACGCCATCAAGTTTACAGATGCCGGACGGATCGACATCTCCGCCGCCCTTATCGACACGCCAACCCCTCAAACACTTGAGATCAAAATCACCGACACCGGCGTTGGAATCAAACCAGAAGATCAACAATCCATATTCGAACTCTTTACCCAATCCGACGACAACCTCACCCGATCCTTCGGCGGCGCAGGACTCGGACTCACCGTCTCACGGGAACTCGCCCATGCGCTCAATGGCGATATCGCTGTCGAATCCACTCCAGGGCAAGGCTCCACATTCACCCTGACCATCGGGCTCAAAGAAACGCTCCAGCAAAGCCCTGCCCTGAATATCGCTGCCAATGCCCAATCGCCCCAGGCATCGCTCGAATCCATCAAACTCCTCATCGTCGATGATGCCAAAGACAATCGTGTCCTCCTCGAACATATCCTCAAACGCACCGGCGCTACGATTGAGCAGGCACATGATGGTCAGCAAGCAATCGACGCGATCAACAACGCCATCGAGAACCAATCCCCCTTCGACCTCATCCTCATGGACATGCAGATGCCCGTGCTCGATGGGTACCACGCCACCGTTGAGCTCCGAGAACAGGGCATCACCATCCCCATCATCGCCCTGACCGCCCACGCCCTCGATGGCGATCGCGAGCATTGCATCGCAGCTGGATGCGATGAATACATGACCAAACCAATCAACAAAGACGCCCTCATCAAATCCTGTGCTCATCTGGTCGCAAAGTGGCGCGCATCACATGCCCAACCCAGGCGTGCTGCCTGATTCAAGTCGGGCCCGCAATGATGCAGCAGCATCGGCTTGCTCTTCCATGCTAAGACGCTGTGGATTTACTCGCCAGGCCAGTTATCTTTGAGGAACTTGCCATCCTTGTGAAAGACCTCGCCGTCGGCTGAGATCGTCCCGCCAGTACGCAGATCGCAGACCATATCCCAGTGCAGCGCCGACTCATTGTCCGAGCCCGATTCGGGATACCCGGCCCCGCATGCAGCATGGAAAGTCCCGCCGATTTTTTCATCGAAGAGGGTGTTCTTGGAGAACTCCTTGATCGAGTAGTTGGTCCCGATGGCGATCTCGCCCATGGTGCGAGCGCCAGCGTCCTGATCGAGCATCGCAATCAAAAACTCCTCGTTCTTAGTCGCACTGGCATCGACAACGCGGTTGTCCTTGAACTCCAATCGTACGCCTTCGACTTCGCGCCCGTTGTAGACCGCGGGGAAGGTGTAGTTCACATGCCCGTCTGCCCCCTGCGGGCCACAGAAGACCTCGCCGTCGGGGAAGTTCTCGCCGCCTGAGCAGTTGATCCAGATGGACTTGCTGTGATCGACATTGACGCGCAGATCCGTGCCGTCATGTCCATCGCGGGCGGGTGCTTTGAAATGGATTTCGTTCTTGGTTTGCAGGTAATCGCACACCCCTTGTTGGCGTTGATGAATCGCCTGCCATGCTGCGACGGGATCGGGCAGGTGCAAGAGCCCAGCTTCAAAGACAAACTTTTCATACTGCGCCAGGGACATCTCAGCATCTTGTGCCGAGGCGAGTGTTGGGTAGAGGGTGCCGCACCATCGGAGATCGCCGTCGGCTGCGCGTTTCATGAACCGGGTCATCTTCGGGGTATTGGCGACGCGTTGTCGTGAGACGCGTTTGGGATCGACCCGCGAGAGGGACTTCGTGTTGGTATCGGCCCAGAATCCGATCTGGACATCAATGGTCTCGACTGTGTTCATCACAATCGGGTTGAGAAAATCGAGTTGCTCGTCGGTGGCGTGCTCCATGAAGATGTCGGCGAGCGAATCGCCACGGACCTGCCAGAAGGGGTGCCCGCCGGCTTTGAGGACGGCTTCGAAGGTTGCCTCGACCATCGGCATCGCGATGGGATCGGCATTGATCGCCACCAGATCGCCTTTTTTGATCTTGGTTGAATATTTGACAATCACATCGGCGAGTTTATCGAGGCGTTGATCGCGCATCAGGGTCTCCAATCGGGCATCTCTTGACCGTTCGACCGATTTTTCATGCCCACAGCGAACACGAGGAGGAATCCGGGCCGTACAGTTGTAACCGAACTATACCCCCCCACGAGTTTCCATCCAAACGGAGTACCGAGATATGAAATCTGTGACCCACATCCTCACCCTGAGCACCCTAGTGCTGGCCGCCGTCCTCATCACGATGCTCGTCTCGCCCGCCGATGCGGGCAAACGCGCCGCGATCGAGTCTGGCGATATTGCATTTGTCGATGTCTTCAAGCTCATCGACCATGCGCTAAGCTCCGAAGAATCGGCCAACGCCCGAACCGAGTTCACCACCAAGTCCAACGAGATGCTCGATGGATTCAAAGCCCAGCTCGCCGAGCTCGAAACCAAACTCTCGACCATGCAGCAAGGTGATCCCGAAGCGGCAACCGTCTATCAACAGTACCAATCGATCTCCGCCCAGCACGACAACGCATCGCAACAGATCGGCGCCGCCTACCAGGTGCTGGTCGCCCAGCAACTCGCCTCGGCCTACACCGATATCTACGCTGCAGCCAACGAGATCGGAGCACAAGAAGGATTCGTCTTCGTCTTTGCGACCCGTTCTGATGGTGAGCTCGTCCAGACCAATACCATCGCAGGCGTCACCCAGGAAATCCTCGCCCGCCCGCTGATGACCCCGCCGGCAGGGGTTGATATCACCGAGCTCGTGCGCATCAAACTCGGATATCCTGAAGAGCTTCCTTTCCCCGATGTCGAACCTCAATCGCAAGAGCCTGTCACCGAGCCTGCAATTGAGCCCGCTCAAGAACCAGCTGAGGAATCAGCCGAGACGCCTGCAAGCGAAGACGAGTAATCAAACTCGGATCATCGAACTTCAATCACCCAGCAACTTGGGTGATTTTTTTATTGTGCAGGAACAGCTTACAAACTCACTCTTCAAGCACGGGCGTAAGGATCTCGATCATCGGGCCGATGTGTTTTTCGTAGTTTTTCCATCGTTGCATCGAGCTGGTATACATCGGCTGACGAATCTGGGCTGCGCTGGCGGTGTGCACTGCTTTCTTGCTCTTGTGGAACTCCATGCACGCCTGGTCAAAGGGCAGCCCGATATGATCGAGCATCGCCCGGATCGACTCTTCTGGATTGGTGGTGGTCTGCTCGTAGACCGCATCATGCATCGAAATGTCAAAGTGCTCGCTCAGGTGTTTCATCACTTTGGTATACACGAGGTACTGCTTGGCGCAGTGCTCGATATCGGTCGCGTAGGTCAGGCGCGGGCCAAAGCGTTGGAAGTAGATCGAGAGGCAGGTGTCGATCGGATTGCGCTTGCAATGGATGATGTGAGCCCCGGGGAGAAACTTTGAAACATACCCGAGGTAGTAATAGTTCTCGGGCATCTTATCGCAAACGCGTTTGATTGACTTATCGGGGAAATGCTCGTCGAGCATATCGAGATAGGTCCTGCCGGTCTGATTGATATAGGCCTGGTCGTATTCTTTGAGCTCTTTGTTGCGTGTGAATGTGCCCAGGAGCAAACTCTCGCCGATCCCGCCTGCCAAGGGGTGCGAAGCGATGATCTGCTCGGTGAGCGTGGTGCCCGATCGGGGCATGCCGACGATGAACACCGCCCGCGATCCATCAAGCTCTGATGTCGGCACCTTGGCAAACTCCTCGGGATCCCATCGTTCGATGTATTTCTCGATATTCACATGCGAAGGTTCGTCGCTCATCGCGTTGCCCTTGCGGAAACACTCGAACGCTTCGTCGTATTCGCCTGCCGAATCGAGCAGATGCCCGAGCACCATCAGGATATCTGTCCGAGCTGCCCGCGTCAGTGTTGGGATCTCGAGGGCTTTTCGCATCGTGTCGATCCCCTTGCTCAGGTACTTGAGCTCTCGGCAGAGCTGCCCGTAGGTGGCGATGAGCATCGGATCGAACTTCTGCTCGAGTGCCTGATCGACCAGCTCGTAGGCCCGCTGAGATTGCCCATGCGATTGGAGCAGGCGGGCTTTGGTCATGACCGCGCGTGGGTAACTCGGCGCGAGTTTGAGGGCATTGTCGGCTGCCTGGTGGGCTTTGCGCATCTCATCCATCCTGCGAAGCGCAGAAGCCAAGTCACAGAGCAGATCCGGATTCCTGGGGTCGAGCTTGCTGGCGAAGGTCAGATTCCGGATCGCTTCGACCGGCGAATCGATCATCATCAGCGAATGCCCAAGCATCCGGAGCACCTGCACATCCCGAGGCGATTGCTTGAGTACCTCACGCAACATCTGGATTGCTGCGTCATACTGACCCGCCTCGACCAAGCCTCGGCAGTTGTTGACCGCCTTGTCATAGGCAGTCAATACCGGTGCACCCGAACCAAAGTTGGAAAACTGAGACATCATAAAACTACGCTCCGTGCTTTGAGACAAAAGGCCTCGCCCCTTGGGCAAACTCGCCAAGCTGATCGATCAATGGACCAAGGTGATGCTCATAGTTGCGCCAGCGTTGTTTGCTCGATTGGTAGATCGGGCTGCGCACCTGCACGCTGCTGGCGGTGCTGACATGCGCTCGCGATTCATGGAACCGCAAACACCGCTGATCAAACTCGAGCCCGACATGCGCAACCAATGCCCGCGACCTGGGCTCAGGATCAGCGACGAGCTCTTCATATGGATTGGGCAGAATCTCGATCTCGAGCACTTCGTACCAGTGCGCCATCACCCGTTGATACGCGACAAAGTGCTTGCCGAGCTGGGCAAGGTCACGCGAGTAGGGCACATTGGTGCCAAAGTTCTGGAAATACGAGCTCAGGCAGGTATCGACCGGGTCCCGCTGACAGTGGATCACCTTGGCATTGGGGAAGAGTCGGCTGATGAGCCCGAGTGTCCGCTCGGCGCCGATGTGCTTGTCGATCACGCGGGTGATCCCCGCATCAACATTCCCATCGCAGAGCTCGATATACTCGCGGGCATAGGCATCGACCTCAGCGATGCTCAGCGAAGTCGGCGAGCGACGCCGAAGCATCTGCATCATCTGTGGACACTCGCCCACCCCGCCAACAAGCGGATGCGCGATAAGAATCTGCTCGGTCAGGGTCGTCCCGGTTCTGGGCATCCCGACGATAAACACCGGGCGCTGGGTCTCGATCGTGGACTCGGGGATCGCTTTGAGCATCTCAGGCGTCCACATCGAGATGATCGAATCGGCATGCAGAACCTTCCCATGAATATGCCCCGAGTTGGCGAGCTTAAAAAATGCAAACGCCTGGTCATACTCACCCATCGCATCATGGAGATGCCCGAGCTCGAACCGGGCCGAGCGCTTGTGCCGATCGAGCGCTCGGGGGTGTTCGAGCAGCGCGTTGGCAGCATCGACCCCGATCGAGTATTCCTTCTTCGCCCGCGCGAGCTTGGCCTGCGAGAGCAAAATCAGTGGGTGAGGATCATCTATCCCCTTGGCCCGATCGAGCACCTCGCTGGCGAGTTCGAGCTCGCCAGCATTGATGTACCCGATCACCTTGGCATGCAAACACGCCCCATGCGTCGGGTCCCACGCCAAGGCCTTATCGAGCGTCGCGTGCATATCCTCGATCCGCCCCAGCCCCATGTACGCCTGCGACAAGAGCAAGAGCGAATCGGGAAAGTTGGGCTTGCGCTTGATACACCGGCGCAAGACCTCGACTGCTTCTTGTGTATACCCCGAAGCCACCAGCACCTGCCCGAGCTTCATCATGATGTCGGGATTATCCTTGTCGAGTTCGTAGGCCTTGGTGAGCATGCCCTTGGCGACCCCGAAGTTCTCGATTTTGATCGCTTCGACCCCTTTGCGGTAGCATTGGGCAGCTTTGTGCTTGTTCTTGGCCATCGGTTTGATACTCCACACACACCCGGGATCGGTCTCCATCGGCACAGCTCGTCGGCGACTCAAGACCGCCTGAGAATCGCGTCCAAACGCCAATATCCATCTATCGTAGACGGTTTTGGCTGCACAATTCCCCTCAATCCCCACCATATTCCCGCCATGCCCAAGCGCGTAGAATAAACCCACACGATCCGTCGCGACAAGTCCGGAAATCATCGGAGCCTCGATTGAACACCATCTTCGACACACGCCGATATTTGATCCCATTCCGCACCGGGCTCCTCCCGCAGATCTTCTGCGACACCCTCGTGCTCGGATCAGGGGTCGCCGGGCTCAGATCGGCCATCGGGGCTGCCAAATCTGGACAGGTCATCGTCTGCGCCAAAGAATCGCTCGATCTCACCAACACCGCCTGGGCCCAAGGCGGGATCGCAGGCGTGCTCTCGCCTGACGATTCCATCGAAGATCACATCAACGACACCACAACCGCCGGGGCGGGGTTGTGCGATCCTCAAGCTGTCCGGCTCATCTGCGAGCAAGGGCCCGATCGCATCAAAGAGATCATCGACTGGGGCATGGCGTTCGATCGCAACGCCGACGGCTCACTCCGCGCAGGACGCGAAGGTGGACACAACAGCTCGCGCATCTACCACGCCGGCGGCGATGCAACCGGCGTCGAGCTCCAACGCACACTCATCGACAAAGCGGCATCCCATGAACACATCCGGCTCTTCGATCACTGCTTCGTCATCGACCTGTTGACTCATTCCAACGAGCCCGGATCGCCGGTGCTGGGCGCGATGACCTGGCATCCCAAATACGGGCTGCAGGTCATCTGGGCACGCACCACGATTTTAGCGATGGGCGGGTCGGGTCAGGTCTACCGCGAGACGAGCAACCCGCGCGTCGCCACCGCCGACGGCATCGCCATGGCGTATCGCGCAGGGGCACAGATCGCCGACATGGAGTTCATCCAGTTCCATCCCACCACGCTCTACATCCCCGGTGCCGCCCGGGCCCTGATCTCCGAAGCCGTGCGAGGCGAAGGGGCGTATTTGCTCGATCATGCGGGGCATCGGTTCATGCCCGCGATTCATGAGCTCGCCGAGCTCGCCCCGCGTGATGTCGTCGCCAGTGCGATCGTCCGCCAGCTGGCGATCCAAGGCGGCAAGCATGTCTGGCTCGATTGCAGGCACATCGAAGGATTCAAAGCCCGATTCCCGGGCATCCACTCCACGCTCGACTCCTTCGGGCTCGATCCATCCAAAGACCTCGTCCCCGTCCACCCCGCTGCCCACTACACCATCGGAGGCGTCCGCACCGATCTGGGCACCCGCACCAACCTGCCCAATCTGCTCGCTGTTGGCGAGGTCTCGTGCACCGGACTCCACGGGGCCAATCGACTCGCGTCCAACTCCCTGCTCGAAGGATTGGTCATGGGCGCGATCGCAGGCGACGAGGCAGCCAACCGATCCGACACCTCGCCGGTCTCGCCGGGCTCGATCGTCTCGATGATCGAGCACTCGAACCACGCCGAGCTCGATCTCGATGATGTCCGCTCGTCCTTGCGTTCGACGATGTGGTACAACGCCGGGATCGAGCGGACGCTGACCAAACTCGATGATGCCTGCGATATGTTCGATCTCTGGGGGCGGTACACCCTCGATAAAATCTTTGAGACTCCCGAAGGGTGGGAGGTGCAGAATATGCTCGCTGTCGGTGCCCTCATTGCCCGGGCAGCCCTTTCCCGCGAACACTCGATCGGCACCCACACCCTGGCCAATGCCCCCGAGCCGAGCCCGATGAACGAGCACCCCGAGCACCCAACACCCCGCCAGCACACCATCTGGACTCGGGGGGCATCAACGCCGACCTTCACACGCACCCTCGCCCAGCTCGAGACGACAAATCCCAATCCGATCACGATTCACATCGAACCCAGCGCCAAACCAGGCGTATCGAAGAACTGATGCCCCCACCCGAATCACAACCCCCATCCACGCACCCGCGCTTGCTGATGATCTTGGGATGCGCCCTGCTCATCATCGCCTTGCCCATCGGCGGGTGCCGATACGAACGGGTGATCTCCAGAACGAGCATCCTCTCAGGGCTCGATGGATCAGAATCCGCCATCCCCGCCAAGCGCCCGACCCAGGCCCTCCCCGATTTCCTGCGCACACCCGACGAAGGCATCCGCATCGAGCACGACGACGGCTCAATCACCCTCTATTCCAAATCCGTCCGCCAGCTCATGGCCCACATCACCGCCACCATCCAGAACGACGAACGAGACCTCTTCGTCGAACAGGTCTTGTCCTCGATCACCAAAGAGGAGTTCCACGAGCGCGGGCTCGACCCAGGATTGGCTTTCGATGAACTCGCCAACCGGCAACGAGATATTTTCCGCATGTTCTACTACATGCCCATGGGCGAATACACCCCCGGGCTCTTCCTCGAAACCATCGGACGAAATGTGTTTCGGCTCAAACTCCCCCGGGCGAACAACGAATCGCTCTACTGGATCGGGCTCGATGTGGTCTTCGAAAAAGGCAACTATCGGCTCCGCTGGTTCGTGGACTGAGTGATCTTCTCCCCTCAAAGATGCTAAACTCTCTCTATGACCACCCCCCCCACCCCCCCCACTGATTCAACCGACTCAACGGATTCATCCGCCCCCCCGCTGTGCCCGCGCCCTTCGATGAGAAAGATCAAAGCCCTCGACGGCGCATCGCTGGCAGCGCGGATGCACATCGGGCTCGGGCTCTTTGATCCGCGTGTCGCTGAGCTCGACAACGAGCAAGTCTCGCAGGCGTGGCTCGAAGACGCTGGCGTAGGAACCTGGCCCATCCGAATCCTCATCGGACACCTCGCCGATGCAGAGATGGTCATCGCCCATCGCATCCGCAGAATCATCGCCGAAGACAACCCCACGCTCAACCTCTGGGACGAGCACGCCTTCATCGACGGCGGAATCTACGGGTGCACCGAAGGATCAAACCTCCTCCCACCAATGGGAGGCGACCTGGCAATGATCCACACCACCCGATCCTGGCTCGTCGCCCTGCTCATGCAGCTCGATGAGACCCAATGGAACAGGCAAGGGATTCATCCGACCAATGGGCCAGTCAGTGTCCGAGAAATCGCCAACCACCTCTGCTGGCACCTCGAACACCACGCCTGGTACCTCAACGCCAAGGTCGAAAAACTCCTGGGACCCATCCCCGAAAAATCAGGATGCTGCGACGGCAACGGCGGATGTGGCAGCGGCGGCGGGTGCGGCGGTGGTGGTCGTGGCGGCGGATGCAACCACGACCATGACCACGCCCACGATCACACGCACTAAATGATAGACCATCCCACTCACGCATTGGCCGGGTCAAAGAACCCTTCGATCGGCTTGGTGAACTGCGTATAGAGCTCAGGATGCGCACCTGGCCCGCGATCAAAGCTCGGCGTGTGCTTGATCGAAGTCGCCCGCGCATCGAGCCCGATCTCACGCGCCACCTTGGCAGCGACCTTCTTGGGATCATTGCTCAGATCGGCATAGCTCACGCCCACCACATTGGCACCAAAGCCCTCTTCGCCAAGCACCGCGCTCCAGTGCTCGAGCATTCGGTTGCAGTCCGCGACAAAGCTCGCAGCGTCGATCAGATCGCCCGCATACGGGTGGTTCCCCACCATCGCATCGCAGAAGCACGCGAGCGTTGATTCCATCGGATCACGCTGACAGATCACCACATTGATCCCCGGGAGCATCGCTGCTGCTGCCCCGGCAAGCGGGATATTGAGCGGATGCGTATCCACAAATCGAACCGCCTCGCCATCGCTGGCTCCCGAATCATTCAAGGCTGAGACCTGCTTGGCATACTCGGCTGCCCCTTCTTTGAGCTGAACGCCCCGAAGCTTGGTGGGCTCGAAGGGCACCGGACGGAGCACACCCTGGCGAGCGCCCAGATGGCGTACGCCCACCGACGACAAGGTTTCCAAAGGCCCGATGATCGTCACGCCCTCGAACTGCCCGAGCAAATCCGCCAGCTCATCTGCACCCGACTTGGGCGCCCCGAGCACGAGCACGAATCGCTCGCCCGATTCATCGGGTTTCTTGAGTTTGGCGACCTTCTCGCTGGTCCAATCGTGGATCACCTTGGTGCTCATCATCGCGTGTGCTTTGGCGTCGTAGGAACCACGCCGAAGCTTGCTCGCCCGGCGGAAGGCGTTGAACGCCTGCTCATGCTCGCCGAGCCGATCGTGAATCATCCCCAATGTCCGCAAAAGATCGCCCAGATCCATCGCGCTGAGCCCAGAGACCTGTGACTCGGTTTCGAGCGCTTTCTTCGCGGATTCAAACGCTTCGTCTGTCGCCGAATCCCAATCGAGCAGAATCTTCCCCTTGCTCAGCACCAGAGGCATCGAATCGAGCTTGTCGGCGAGCCCTTGCTCGATGAGCTCCAATGCCCCGCCTTCGTCGCCTTGCTGGGCCATCAGCTCGGCCTTGGCTGCGACAGCGTCGCCCCGATCCGGATCCCATTTGATCGCCTGCTCGATCGCTTCATCCGCTGCTTTGAGCTCCCCGATCGCCAATGACGATCGGCAAATCTGCACACACAGCCGAATCAGCTGATCCACAATCCGCGGACGCGACGGGTTCTCATCTTCCTCGTTGGCCAGCGCGTTCTCGGTAAGCTGGGCTGCCTTGATGAGATCGCTCAACGCCTGGGGGTGAATCCCCATCCGGGCAAGGACCAACCCGTGGAGGGTCAGGACGGGGATATCTTCGGGGAAGTGGGCCCGAAGCTTGCCCGCCCGCTTGGAAGCTTCGAATACATCGCCCACGCGGAGCAAGCGATACGCCTCTTCAAAGACTTGTTGGGGGGTGGGTTGATTTGGTGGTGCTTGTTGCTGCATGGCTCACTCCCATTGTGGGCAAGGTCATCAGGTCGGAGGGTCTCGCACAGTTTATGCGACCAGAACCCGGATATCGTGTGCGTGTCTCAATCCCGGATCACATCTCCGAGAGCTTCGACCATCGGACCGATGTGCTTGCTGTACCGCTCATAGCGTTTGGTCGATGATTTGTATATCGGCTGACGGACCTGCTCGTTGCTCAGCGTGATCGCCACCCGCCCGGTTTTGTGGAAATCCAGGCAGGCCGGGTCAAAATCGAGCCCGATGAAATCGAGCAGCTCGCGGGTGCGTTTTTCCTGATCGGCGACCATGTCCTCATACACATTCTCAAAGATCGGCATGTTGACTGGATCCGAACCCAGCAGCTCGGTGTAGTGCTCGACGATCGCGCGGTAGTGGCGGTAGAACAGCCCGCAGTCTTTGAGATCGAAGCTATAGGCGTGCCCGGCGTTGAGCAGCTGGAAAAAGCACGACAAACAGTTATCCCGCGGATCACGCTGACAATGAATAATCCGCGCATCGGGAAACGCCAACGCGATCATCCCCAGGTAGTTGAAGTTCATCGGTGCCTTATCGACAATCACCTCGACCGACTCATCGTTGGCCATCGCGGCGGTCTCCTGGCGATAGATCCTGGCAGCCTCGGCGAGCTTCTCGGGGTCATACTCATCGGGAGGCGTATCGTAGGGATTCATTTCCGATTTGGCCAACCCGCGGAAGAGCTCCGAGATCAGCCCCAGCTCGCCCGCGCCGTATCCCTTGGGATGCGCATCAATGATCTGCTCGGTCAGCGTCGTCCCCGATCGGGGCATCCCGACAATAAACACCGGACGCGGGCCCGAGGGCTCGGGGCGCTTCGCCCCACGGAACCGATCGCTGGTCCAGTTGGCGATAATCGACTCTTCGAGCACCTGTACACGCTGATCCACATAGTCAGCTTCGTGCAACGCATTGGAACGCTTGAAAGCCTCCATCGCCTCGTCATAGCGCTTGGCCCGGTCGAGCAGATGTCCCAGCGAGTTGAGCGCCTGGAGCTTGCGGGCATCGGATGCACCTGCCTGAGTCTCAAGTAACCTGGTCAGCCACTCGATCGCTTCGTCGCGCCGATCCGTTCGCAAAACCGCCCGCCCGAAGACCGCTGCAATCGAAAGCCCCTCGATCCCACGCGCCCGCAGCGCATCAATATACTCGATCGCCTCCTCGCGCTGATTGTTCACCACCAGCAAGTGGGTGTACGCTCCGATAAGCGATTGATGGTCAGGCTGGGCATCGAGCTCCTTGCGTACCAGCTCGATCGCGCCATCGAGCTGACCCGCCTGCGTCATCCCCTCGGTGAGCTGAGTGATAATCGCGATCCGATGCTCTTTGTGCGTGATATGACGCAATGCCCGCGATGCGATCCGCACCCCGTCTTCGAACCGCTGAATACGCAGCAATGAGCCCACATAAAGGGCAACGATCGGCGGATGGTGCGGCATCTGCTTATAAAGCACCTCCGAGGCATGCACCGCAGCCCGATAAAATCCTTTATCGTACAACGCCTTGGCGTTGCCATAGGCATCTTTCATGCTCAACATGGGCATACACACAACCTCCGAGCCACCGAGCGAATATCATCCACGATATCGACGAGAACAGGGAAGAAGGTTATGCAGATGCGACAGATCACGCTCATTTCAACCGGTGGCACCATCGAAAAAACCTACGATGAACACGCTGGAACCCTCTCCAACCGCACCTCGATCGTCCAGGAGATGCTCCGCCTGCTCCGCCTCGAAGACACCAGCATCAACACACTCGAGCTCATGTCCAAGGATTCGCTCGAATTTACCGATTCCGACCGCAAGCGCATCGCCGGGGCTGTCGAACTCCTCACAGGCTCCAAAGAAGACCCCACCGAGTGCTCCGGCATCGTCATTCTCCACGGCACAGACACCCTCTGCGACACCGGCGAATACCTCTATCAGCACCTCAAATCCCCCACCATCCCCATCATCCTCACCGGGGCGATGCGCCCCTTCGAGATGAAACGCTCCGATGCCTTGCAAAACCTCAACGAAGCCATCTTCGCCACCGCGGCCCTCGACCCCGGCATCTATGTCGTCGCCCACGGCAACGCCCACCAGTTCCCAGGACCAATCAAAGACCGAGAACGCGGAACATTTGTGCAAGGTAAAGACAAATCATCATCCCATTGAGAATGGGCAGACCCCTTCATTTGAACCATGATTTGAACCATGATTTGAACCATGGAAATCGATCATACAGACCGGTCAGAAATCCAAATCCGCAGCAGCCGGGTCATACACCCATCCGGTTTTCTCATCGTTGGCAAAGTACGGCGCGCCCTCAACCGTCATCACCCACATCCGCGCGCCCGCCGAGCGCAACTTGGCAAGCTGGTTCCTGCCGATCTTGACCCGAAGAATCACAACCTGATTCTCGTAAGTCCGATCCAACACCTGGGCCCGGTTCTCGATGGTGTGGATCGTCTTTGAATCCGACATCGGCACCGTGATATCAAGCTCTTCGATCGGACCAATGGAAATGGCTTTGACACGCTCGATCAACTCACCCTGCCCCATCGGCAGCTGATCATCGGGGGCCTCTTCAGCAGCTGCAATCGAACAGATCGGGATCGCACCAGGCGCACGGGACTGCCAATACAGAGTATCCTGCTCATCGACCGTCTCAACATCGGCCTTGTTGAGCAGCACCAACAACTCAGGTCGTTTGTAGGCGATGAAGTCACCCGTACCGTCGCGTTTGGCGCGGAGCGCATCCTTCTGTTGACGATCCTCGACCTCCTCGAACAACCCATCGAGCGTTTTCATCACGGTTTCATAGTGCAGCTCCACGCTTGGATCAGAAATATCGAGCATCACCAACAACAGGTCCGCATGGGTCGCCTCTTCGAGTGTCGCGCGAAACGACGCCACCAGGTGGTGAGGCAGATCGCGGACAAACCCGACGGTATCGGACAACATGGCCGTATGCCCGCCGCCCATGTCCCACTCGCGCGTGCGGGTCATCAGCGTGGCAAACACGCGATCGTCGGCATACGCCCCGCCCTCAGTAAGCGTATTGAACAGCGTGCTCTTGCCCGCGTTGGTATACCCCACGAGCCCGATCGTGAAGTAATCCGTATTCCTTTTCTCGACCGCTCGGCGCTTGCGGACCTGAATCTCCTCGAGCTCGCGCTGGAGCACCAACTTTCGGCGTTGGACTAATCGACGGTCAACTTCGAGCTGTTGCTCACCAGGCCCACGCGTGCCCATCCCGCCCATGCTCCCGGCCCCGCCAGAACTTCCGAGCCGTTCGAGGTGATTCCACATCGCGCGCAATCTTGGAAAAGTATATTCGAGCTGGGCGATCTCGACCTGTAGCTTGGCTTCATGCGTCGCAGCGCGCGAGGCGAAGATATCAAGGATCAGCTCCGAACGATCGAGCACCTTGCGATTGGTGATCTCCTGGATATTGCTGATCTGCTTGGGCGAGAGATCATGATCGAAGATGATCGAAGTCGCACCGGTCGCATCGCACAAATCGCGGAGCTCTTCGACCTTGCCCCTGCCCATGTAGGTGCCCGGTTCGGGCCGGTCTTTGCGTTGTTCGATCTCGCCGACGATCACGGCGCCGGCCTGGACCGCCAGCTCGCGCAGCTCGCCGAAGGAATCGCGCTGGTCATAGTTCGAATCGGGCAGGCGCAAGGCGGCCAGGACGGTTTTTTCCGCCTGCATTTTGATGGATTCACGATCTTTGGACGGTGGCATAGATCAGTAGTGTACCCGCAAATCCGCCCGAATCACACTTTGAGCCTGTGCAATCCGCGATCTTCGCGCGATTGATTGAGTTGTTCCAACGCGGGGCGATGATCCCCGATAAGCCGGATGAGCTGGGTCGTCGAACATTCAAGCCGAGCCGATGCCTTCTTGAGATCGAACCCGCACGCCTCGATGACATCCAATGCCTCGGCGAGCAGGCTCGGATAATCCGCATGCTTGGGATTGCACACGATCCGATTCTTCACGCATCGGCTTTTCCAGAGCTGGGATCGGATCTCGCCAGCGGGCACCTCGATCCGAATCTCCATCGCGAGCTTGAGCCGAAGCCTGCGGATGGCCACGGACTGATTCTCCTTGGCCAACCGTCGCTCGCCCGCCTGGGCATCAATCCCGCTAGGGTTATGCACCACGGTGATATGCGTCTCGACCTTGTTGCGATGTTGCCCGCCGGGTCCCGATGCTCGTCCTCGGGAAATGGTGCAATCCTTGAGCAGCGTCTCCACATCGAGGGCTGCCGGGTGGATTGGGCGATCGACGGGTTGATCGAGGAAATCGAAATCCATCAGCACGCCGCCGTGGGCACTGCCGAGAGGGAGAAGTCGTCGCGATAACCCGCCTGGAGGAGCTTGGTGCCCAGCCCTGCGATCATCGCTGCGTTATCGACACAGTGCGCCATCTCCGGGATCAACAACTCGAGCCCATGTTCGTCGGCCATGCGGCTCATCTCGGAGCGCACGAGGGTGTTGGCGCTGACGCCGCCGCCGACGATCAGGGTGCGGCAATCATCAATATGTTCGAGCGCCCGCCCGATTTTGAGTGTCAGCGCCTTGACCGCTGCACGCTGAAAACTCGCTGCGATGTCGCGCTTGCGCTCATCGGTCAGCTCAGGAACCGCAGGCTTTGGAAGTGGCGGCTTGCCCTTGAGCGCAGGCGGCGCAGGACGCCCCTTGGCCGTATAAAGCACCGCGGTTTTGAGCCCCGAATAACTGAAATCGAGCGATTCTTTGCCCAATCGAGACACTGGAAAATCAAACGCCCGATCATCGGATCCATCCTCTGCAGCCAGCGCATCGAGCTTTGGTCCCCCCGGATGCCCAAGCTCCAAAATCGCAGCGACCTTATCAAACGCTTCGCCGATCGCATCGTCGATCGTCGCGCCCAAGCGGGTGAGTTTCATCTCTGAGTCCATGCGATAGAGCGAGGTGTGCCCGCCTGAGATCACCACGCCCAACGCGGGGAACCTGGGAATCTCTCTGCCGAGCATCCCGGCGTAGAGGTGTGCATGCACATGATCCACCCCGACCATCGGCACCCCGAGCGACCACGCCAAGGCCTTGGCTGCGCTCAAACCAACCAGCAACGACCCAATCAACCCCGGTCGATGCCCCACCGCGATCGCGTCGATCTTGCGTAGCTCGATCCCCGCTTGCGCAACCGCATCGCGGAGCACAGGGATCATGTGCTGTTCGTGGGCGCGCGAGGCGATCTCGGGAACAACGCCTCCGAACTCTTCGTGGAGCTCGTACTGACTCGCCACGATCGACGAACGCACGATCTGCCCGTCTTCGACGATCGACGCTGCGGTTTCATCGCATGAAGATTCGACCCCCAGGACGATCACGAACCGGATTCCGTTTCTGAATCTTCAGTCTGCTCGACCTTCTCGACTTTCTCGACATCGGCATCAATGAGCCAGCGTTCGAGGTTCTCGCCTGTGATTCTCAGGGTGGTGACGATGTTGCCGTCCTTATCGCGGACGATGAGCTCGCCGCCTTTGAGTTCGAGTTCGTCGTCCCAGAAATCGCGTGGGTTTTCCTCAGCCTTGGCTTCGTCAATCCCGCTTTCAACCGCTTCGACGCGTTTGTAGAGTCTCGTCAACTCGCGGAGCATCCGCTCTTCCTGGTTCCGCAGCGCATTGAGCTCAGCGAGCGCGACATCATCGGGCGCATTGGCCTCGATCCCGACGGGCTCGAATATCCCTGTATCAATCCGATTTTGCATCACCCGCACCGCTGCAGTCAACTGCGGGTCTTTGAGCGCATCGAGCACCGCATCCGTATCATGGATATCCACCGTGTCGGCTGCATCAACATGCGTGAGAATCTCCTGCTCACGCCTCGCTGCGAGCATCTCGCCGATCTCCTCGTTGCTCACCGGCACATAATATCCAGGCGTCGGATCAACCCCCCACACCGTCGAATCATCGCGTCGATGGAGCAACCGACCCGAGGGCAGATAGTAATACTGCTCGGTGATCTTCAATATCCCAGCACCACTCTCAAGCTCGCGAACCGTCTGCACCGATCCCTTACCAAACGATCGCGTCCCGATGACAACGGCCCGATCATGATCGGACAATGCACCCGACAAGACCTCCGAAGCCGAGGCGCTCTGCCCGTTGATCAGCACAACCAAAGGCATGTCGATGATCGTATTCTTCTTGTGCGCCCGCTCGATACGCTCCTCGAACACCCGCCCCTTGGTCGAGACAATCGTGCCCTCGTCGATAAACATATCCGCGATCTTCACCGCCTCGTCGAGCAACCCACCGGGATTGAATCGCAGGTCGAGGATCAACCCCCCGAGCTCTTCGCCGTTCTCTTTTTCAGCGTTGTTAATCGCATGAATAATCTCGAGGGCCGCCTTGGGTGTGAACTGCGTCAGCCGAATGTATCCGATGTTCCGATCCGAATCAATCACATGCTCCCAGGCCCCGTCGCCTTCGAGGCGCATGAACCCCTTGACCGCCTGAACTTTGATATGGTCGCGGATGATCTCGATATCGAGTGTCTCGGCGCCGCGTTCGACCGTGATGACCACTTTGGTCTTAGGCTCGCCGATGAGCCGATCAATTGCATCGTCGATGGATTGCCCTTCGGTGCTCTCACCATCAATTTTGATCACCCGATCATCAGGCATCACCCCGGCCTTCCACGAAGGCGATCCATCGAGCGGCGACGAAATCGTCAGCCAACCGTCCCGAATCTGCACCTCGGCCCCGATCCCGACATACTCGCCGGTCAGACTTCGCTCGAAATCGTCAGTATCTCGTTTGGGAACAAAGGTGGTGTATGGATCGTTGAGCTCCTCGATCATGCCATTGATCGCCCCGAGCTGGAGCTTGTCGGTATCAGGCTCTTCAACATAGAGTCCCTCGATAAGCGTCTCGACATCGACAATCGGATCAAAGAATGCGTAGTCGTCAGCCGTCACACGGATGGCGTTGGTCGCCACCGCGATGGTCGAGCCAACAACCGCGATGCCAAGAATCCCTATGAGCAGCAATGAGCTTTTCTGAGCCATGATGGCCTCCATATGGACACAAACGCCCCCGCACATACACGGGAACGCCGATTGGTCGTTCTCTGAGTCTATACCCGATACATACCCATTTGGTTCTGGCAGAATAAGGATTCAGAAAGGAAGGCAAGGGCGACGATGAGCTCGGTCGCATCTGACGGCTCGATTATCAATCCGAATCTGGGTGCCACTACTCGCCCGAAGGGCGCAGTAGTGCCCGTGTGCTCAACCAAACAAAGACACGACGGCACCGAAGACGGCGAGTAGTGGCACCCGATGGGATGCCTTTGAGCCGTCAGCCACGACCGAGGGACAAAGCAAGAGGATCGGCATCGCCCCTCCCTGCACCCTTGCAGGGAGGCCCGCCGCAGAGCATGGCGAAAGGGCAGCTTTTGACTCGCTTCCATTTTAGGGCGCTTTGGGTGTCGCAGGAATCGCAGCACTCAGCGCCCGCACAAATGAGCCCGCCTTGACCGCCCCGGGCACCGACACCAAGACCTTGTCATCCTGAATCAGCATCGTCGTTGGGTACGATCGCACGCCCAACCCACCGATCTCCTCGCCATTGACTGCATCTTCGAGATACACCGGGATCGTATTGGCCTTGATCCACTCGACCACGGTTGGATCCACAAGGGTCGTTCGCTTGAGTGTCTGGCAAGGCGGGCACCAGTCGGCGGTCGCCAAAACCAGCATCGGTTTGCCGGTTTCTTTAGAAAGCTCGGCTGCCTGAGTCAGGGTATAGGCATCGGCAAAGACGCCCGGCGTGTCGGCGGTGCCTTTGATCAGACCGATCACCGTGGGGAGCACGAAAATCGCAGCAGCGACCACGAGCAAGAATGGAACAATCAGCTTTGACTTCTGCATCAGGAATCCTCTTTTCAGCACATGCGATTCTCTTGGCGAACACACCCAAAGTTTGAGCTATTCCCCCTTGAGGCTTAGACTGGGCATCCTTCTATCAGACAAATGGGATCGCCCACCAAACACTTTACCAATCCTCAAGCTCCCCGACCAGAGGCTCGATCAGGTCCTTTCGAGTAATGATCCCTACATCACGATCACCAAGGGTCACAATCCCCAATCGTCCACTCCCTTGACTGAGCTTGCCCAGCGCCTGACTCACCGAAAGCCCGCCTTCGACCCGCACAGGCGGGTGCAGCAAAGCTTGGACTGACTGGTGAGTATCCATCTCCGATTGGGTATACAGGTCGATGCTGCTTAGAATCCCGACCACCTGCCCCTTGGGTGAAAGGGCTGGGTATCGCGTGTAGGGGTGATTGCGGATAAAGGCCCGGGCTTTGGCGATCGACCAGTTTGTGCGCACAAACGCCGCATTGCGCAGCGGGATCATCTCAGAACGCACCGTCGCATGCTCGAGTTCGAGCGCCCGTTCGATCAGCGAGACCTGGGCATCGCTCATCTGGTTCGAGCCAAACTTGAGCAGGTCGGCCATCCGTTCGCGCGCGGTGGTCAATGAGCCGAGTGTATCGACGCCAACGAGTTTCGATGCCCCGTTGGCGACCCACATAAGCACAGGCACAATCGGGATCCAGATGAGCACCAGCCTCATGCAATAGATCACATAAGCAAAGCGCTCCATCAGCATATTGGCATTGGAGCGGAAGATTTCCTTAGGCATCGCTTCAGAAAATACCAAAAGCACTGGCGTCAGCACCACCACCTGGATGAGGATCATCTCGATGTCGGCGAGCCCGAGTGTCGCAATCAGCGTCGTGAGTGCCAAGGTACCCGCATAGTTCGAGATGTTGTTCCAGACCAGCAAAGCTGTCAGCGTCGAGGCGGCATGCTCGATCTGGGACTCGAGCACCCGTGCCCGTCTGCCTTGATGCCCTCCAACAGCATGCACACGCACCAACACCCGGTTGACCGTATACAACCCAACCTCAAACCCCGAGCACATCGCTGCCCCACCGAGCCCGATGAACATGATTGCCCACCAGAAAATCAGTTCAGAAGCACTCATGATGCACCCCCGTCCTGATCGCTTTCATCCTGATCGCTTTCGATAAGTTTCACCTCGATACGCTCGATCGAACGCTCGTCCATCTCCACAACCGTCAGCTGAATCTCACCAATCCGGGCCCGGTCGCCGACCTCAGGCACACGATCAAGCAAAACCATTACCAACCCGCCGAGTGTGTTGACCTTCTTGGCGTGCTCGATCACCGATCGGTCAGCAAACATCGCAGACCAATCCCGGATCGACAATCGACCGGGCACGATCCATTTGCCTACGCCGACGAGTTGAACCTCGTTGGCCAAATCATGGTGTGGGTCGCCAACGCTTTCGATGAGTTCTTTGGTGACATCGGCGATGGTGACGATCCCCGAGACCCCGCCGTGCTCATCGACACACACCGCGACGCTCTGCCCGGATTGGCGGAACTGCTCGATGAGCATATCAAGGCGGCTCTGCTCGGGGACAAAGAGCACCTCGCTCATCGCCTGCTCGATTGTTTGTCCTTCGAGCACCCTGCGGGCGTTGACCATGCCGTCGACCCCCGCGTCGATCCCGTCTTTGCAGACCAAAAGCCTCGTCCGCCCGGTGGCTTTGCAGATCGTGATGATCTCCTCGTTGCTCGTATTGAAATCAATCCACGACATATCAACCCGAGGCGTCATCACCTGCTCAACACGCATCTGCCCCATCGACACAATCGAAGTGAGCAGCTCCTGCTCGCCGGGATCAATCACACCATCGTGGACACTGAGCTCGATGAGCGTTCCCATCTGCTCTGGCGAAACCGCGTGAGGCTGGGCTTTGGACTGACTTGGTGCAAATAACCTCGATAGCGGGCCCACGATCCATGCGTACATAAATCTGATCACAGGCGAGATCGGTCGGCGGATCATGATGTGCATCGGCCCGGCAAATCTCAAGAACAGGATCGTCGCCGACGAGGCGAAGAGCTTGGCGAAGACCTCGCCGATAAGGATGATCGCGCCCAGCGAAATCACCGAAATCGCGACCTGAGCAATCATCGAGTCAGCGTGGATCGTCAGGATGCTGGTGACGATGAAGTACGAGACATTGACCACCATATTGAGCAAGAGTACCTGCATCAAAAGCTCACGCGGGCGCGTGAGCAAGGACTCGATGATGCGCGAGAGCTTGGCGTTGGTGCGTTTGAGCATCGCCCGCTGCCCGTGGGTAATCCCGAAGAGGGCGGTTTCCGAACCCGAGGTCAATGCAGAGCACACCAGCAAAGCGACGAGCAGAATAATCATGGGGGTGTCTGATGCATCCATAAACCAGTTTCGGGGCGATCCCGATTGCTCCTCACGATCCTTTTATCGGAAATCTGCCTGTGCAGGATCATATTCGGGATCGAGTTGTTCGATCAGTCGCTCGATATACCGCCAGGCATTGAGCAGCACGCGGATTTCGACAAGTTTTTCAGAATTCGGAGCCTCCCCGAGTGCTGCGAAACGCTCGCCGACTTGGTGCGCATATTGAGCGCGTTCATCGCGTGCCCATGCTTCCCATCGGGTGCGCGATTGATCGCCCGCCTTGGCAATCTCCTCTTCGATCTCCTGGCGACGGGTCATCATCTCCATCAAGAACCCATCGGGGAGGTCTTTGCACGCTGAGGCGCTGGGCCCGCCGAGCACTTCGAGCAAGGCGATGGCCCGTTGCTCCCCATCGAGCAAAGTCGCCCGCGCCCGATTGAGCTCGGCTGCATCGGGCCCTTGGGCATCACCATCACCCATATCCGGGTGTGCCAAGGCGAGCTTGGACAGATAGGACCGTTCGATATCTGTTGCATCGAGATCGAACCTGGGTGGTAGATCAAAGAGGGCAAATGGGTTGGATTGTGGAGTGTTGGCCATAGAATGGGTGAGTGTAGACGAGATTGGTGCGTTTTTGGTGTTCGCGTTTGACGAATAGGCCAGGATCGTGGACGATGGAGTATCGGGAATCCTCCCAGAAACTCGATGGGGTGCTAGAAAGGCGATCGGATATGACCAAACAGATCGGGATTGTGGGCGTGAGTCCTGAAGGGGCATCGCTGTGTTATCAACAGCTTTTTCGCCACGCAGCGGTCAACCTCGAGCCCCATATGCACCCGGCGGTGTGTGTCCACAACATCCCCCTTGCCCAGTATGTCGATGCGGTCCGGCGCGATGACTGGAGGCAGGTCGCGGTGCTCATGCGCGACTCGGCGGAGCGACTCGCTTCGATCGGCGCCGAGTTCTGCTTCACCCCCGACAACGCTGTCCAGCACGCGGTGCAACTCGCCGAGGTCTCGTGCCCGATCCCCTGGCTCAAAATGACCAGTGCCGTCGCCGATCGGATCGAAGCCGACAGCCGTACCGTTATCGGCGTCATCGGCACCAAATATGTCACCTCGGGCTCGGCCTACCAGACCGACCTTGGAGTCAAGGGCATCAAGCTTGTCCGCCCCGACGAAGATGACTCGGCGATGCTCGATCGGATCATCTTCGATGAGCTGGTCTTCGGGATCGTCCGCGAAGAATCGCGCCAGTTGATTCTCGATGTGATCGGTCGGCTCGGCGCCAAGGGATGCGAAGGGGTGATCCTCGGATGCTCCGAAGCCCCCCTGATGGTCACCCCCGACAACTGCGACCTGCCGATCTACAACGCCAGCGACATCATGGCCGAGCAGGCGATCCGGTTTGCGATGGCGGACTGACCGAACACTCGGCCAGAAATGATTCGATCGCCTGGCTCATCTGGTGGGCATACACCGGGTCCGTCCAGAGGTTGTTGTGCCCGCCGCCTGCGATGGGGACGAGTGTGGCGTTGGGGGCGCATGCAGCGATGCGCCGGGCGTCGTCGATCGGGCAGACGGGGTCGGCGTCGCCGTGGAGGATCAGGATCGGGAGCTCGATGGATTTGGCGAGTTCATCGCGGGCGAACCCGCGCCAAGATGGGCCAAGCCCAAAGCAGATTCCCAGCAACCAGATCGCGGGTGTGAGATTCAACCGATACGGGATGCCTCGCAGACGGATGACATTGCGGGCGGGGGTCTGAGCATGGATATAAGGCGATTCGCAGATGAGCCCCACGATCGGATACTGATCTCCAAACGCTTTGGCCAACGCCAGCGAGACCCCCGCGCCCATCGACCAGCCGTAAAAAATCGTTGGTGTTTCGTCTTCGAGTGATTCGAGGATGCGCGCAAGATCGGTGTGTTCTGTTGATCCCAGATGCACCTTTCCTGCCGAGTCGCCGTGCCCGGGGAGGTCCCAGAGGACGATCTGCGATGCGTGTTCGAGCAATGGGGCAATGCGTTTGAGTCCACCGATTCGGCTCGATCCCCAGCCATGGGTCATCACGATGCGCGGACCTTGGGGGTTCTTGCCTTGCAAGACCCAGAGGTGCAGCTCGCCCTGGTCGGCTTGGTCTCCCTGGACGATGCGTTCTTCAAAGGGGATTGGTTCATCGAGTTCGGAAGGATCGCCGGGGAGGTTTCGACAGATCGCCCAGGCGTAGGTCTGTCGGCGCGGATGGGTCAACCCCCACATGGTGTAGAGGATCAGCAGGGCAAGATACAACCCGAACCCGATGCCCAAGAGCTGGATCAACCCGATCAGTGGGTGCATGGATCACGCCCTTCCATCAGAGCCCAAAGAGCGCTTTGACATCGTTGAAGGTGACATAGAGGAAGATGGTGCCGATCATCAACAGCCCTGCCATCGTGGCGATGTTCTGGACGACGATCGGGACGGGTTTGCCTCGGATCCATTCGTAGACGAGCATCAGGAACTGCCCGCCATCGACGATGGGCAGAGGGAGGAAGTTGATGACCGCGAGGTTCACCGAGATCAGGGCCATGAAAAACAAGACCCAGACCCACCCTTGGGATGCGAGCTGGGTGCCGATGTGGGCGATCCCGACGGGGCCTTTGAGGTGCTCGACCTTGACCGAGCCTTCAAAGAGGCGCAGGAAGGTGATGTAGGTCTGGATCATCACTCGGCGGGACTTGCTCATCCCCCGGGAGATCGCATCAATCGGCCCGTCGGCTTTGACGATGATCTGGGCATATTCGAACATGTTGACCATCGCGATATCGCCGGGGAGTGTCGAGCCCAGTTCGCGGATCATCTGGAGCTGAGTCTGGTCGATGGTGAGTTGGGCGGTGGTCGTCGGGATTGAGCCATCGGGCTGGATGGGGAGCGGGAGCTCGAGTGTGATGGGGATGGTGAAGGTTTCTTTGTCACTAGCCTGGTCTGCCTGGTCGATTGTGCGCAAGATCGCATTGGGCACATCGCGCAGGGTGGTGATCGGGGAGTCCCCCACCGCGATGATGCGCGAGCCGGGGTATTCGATCAGGTCGGCAGCGGGTGGTGAGACGAGATGGGTTTGCTCACCATCGTCATTTTCGTCAGCTTCGATCGGACGAACGAACCTAGCGGGTTTGGAGACGAGGTTGGTGTGGGTCGTGCTCATCGCCTGGTAGAACCCGATGGTGCCCGCTGGGGTCACTTCGACGGTCAGTTTGACGCGCTGATTCTCACGCAGCACGACCAGGTCCAGTGATTGCCCTTTGTGCGCACGGATGGCGGTGATCCCTTCGCCGATTGAAGGATACTCGACCGTGGCGATGCGGACGAAGATATCGCCGGGTTGCAAGCCTTGCTTGGTGTCTTCTTGAGCTGCGTATGGATTGACCATCATCACGCCGGTCAAACCCAGGATATGGCGGACCGCCTGGACCTGCTCGCCGACTTCAACAAGATCGACCTGCAACGCGGGGACTTGTTCGATGGTGTGCTCGAAATGCTCGCTGCCGCGTTGAATCTCGATGGTGACGGGTTGACCCGGATCGGCCTTGGCAGCGTCGAGCACATCGAAAGGCGAGGTGATGGGGTGGCCGTTGACGCTGACGAATCGGTCGCCGGGTTCGAGCCCATCCATGCCATACTCTCGGCTTGACATCTCCCAAAGCCGACGCTCGGCGGGGGTACTGACCGATTTGAGTGTTGCGCTGATCGCAGGCGAGATGCCGATTTCCAAGAGCCCGTTGAGCTCGCTCTTGGTCGGGATGGTCTCGAACGCGATCGGGTCTTCGATACCGGGGCGCTCGACGAGGATTTGGGCGTGGGCATCCTTGGATGCCATGGCGATTTCGGGGAGGATGTCTTCAAAGGAGTAGACGGCTTTGTTGTTGATCGAGATAATCTGATCGCCGCGTTGGAGCCCGGGGGTGATCTCGGGGTGGTTGATCGCGACGGCTTTGGCTGCGGGCGAGCCTGCGCTGACAAACCCGACCTCTGCGGGGAGTGATTGCAGACCGGCCATGAACACGATGATGAACAGGACAGCTGCCATGACCATGTTCATGACCACACCCGCCGAGATCACCACCATCCGTTTGCCCACCGGGCAGTTCTGGTAGGAATCGGGAGCTTGGGAGGTGGCATCGGGGTTGAGGTCTTCTTGTCCGAGCATCTTGACATACCCGCCCAGCGGGAGCATCGAGAGGCGGTATTCGGTGGGGCTGATCTCTGGGCGATGATTGGATTTGTCGGATTCGTCGGGCCCGTCGGATGCACCTGAGCCATAGACGAGCTTGCGGTACTCGGCATCGGATGAGCCTCGGCGAAACCCGATCCCTTTGCGGTAGGAGACGAGGACATTGCCGAACCCGATCGAGAAGGCCAGGACCCGGATGCCGGCCCATTTGGCTGCGACAAAGTGACCCAGCTCGTGGATGAAGATGATGGACCCGAATCCCAGCGCGATGACAAGGAAGTTGGCGAAGGTGCCCAATGGTCCTGGAAGAAGATCAAACATGCAATGCTCCGAAGCGGTGGTCGTGGGTTCTGGCCTTGGGCCGACTTGCTCTATGGAAGTCTATCGGCTCAAATGCCCGATGCCCTCGCCCGATGTCCCACCTGGGCAGAAAGAACAGGCACGCCCGGGGGATGTGTGCGGGCGTGCCTGAAGAGGAGTCGGATGGATTCACTTTGAAAAACGCTAATATTTGATGGTGCACCCGTAGGCTTTGGTGGTGGGTTTGGAGAGTTCTTTGCCTGCGATGAGCTCATCGAGCCCGTTGCGGACATAGTTGATCTCGCCTGGGCTTTGCGCATCGGAACGGTTGTCGATCGCGCCGTGGTAGACGAGCACGCCTTGGGCGTCGATGATGTACATCTCGGGGGTGCGCTTGGCCTTATATGTACGCCCGATGGTGCCCTGTGGATCCAACAAAATCGGCGAGGTGATGCTCCATTTTTCTGCGGTCTGTTTGTTGAGGTCGAGATCGGCAGCCCGGTGCGAAGCCCGCGACGAGTTGATGCGGAGCCAGACGACCGATTCATCCTTGAAATCCTGCTCGATCGCCAGCATCGTGCCGGTGTCTTCGCGGTAGTGCTTTTTCACGAACGGACACAACGGCGAGAACCATTCGAGCACCACAATCTGCCCCTTGGCACTGTACTGAGAAAGCGTGTGCTCGTTGCCATCGAGATCGGTGAGGGTGAAATCGGGCGCGGGTTGTCCAATCTGGGCTTTGGGGGCTTGGGCTTTGGGGGCCTGGGCGACATTCCCCGCGCCGAGCATGGCGATGCCGAGCCCGATCAGTGCGAGGACTCCAACCAAGCGTGTTCTTGTGTTCATGGCGGCTCTGTTCATAGCGGCTTTCTTTCTCGAAAGAAGTTAGTCCGGCGGGGTGATGCGGATGTCGTAATCGACCGGGCCTGTGCGTTCGTAGGAGCGGATGCGCCCGGCGAGGACTTTGTTTTCGCTCGTGGCGAACTTGAGGATGAGTCGGTTATTCTCGGTCAGGGTGCTGGTGATTGGGTCGGCCAGCTCGGTGCACTCTGCGGATGGGAAGAACTCGATCTTGGTGGCGTCGCGGAACATGATGGCAGCGCGGTAGGCGATCCACTGCACACGCACATGCTCGGCTTTGGGATCAAAGACTTGAGGCCTGGCATCGTAGAGTGCACGGATTGCGTCATGCGATGCGGCTGGGGACTTGGTGCTCTGGGCATCAACCACCGTGATGCTTGCCGAGGTGCTGGCACTTTCGGGGAGGCAGACTTCTTCGCAGACCAGATAGTCCGCGTTGATATCGAAGAGCAGCAGATCGCCTGCGGAGGCATCGTCATCGACCTGGAAGGGGACGAGGATGGTCACCGCATCTTCGTAGATGAAATCGAGGATGTCGCCGGGCTGAAGGTATCGCTTGGGGGTGGGCCAGATCGGATCGTCGAGGGTGATCGCATCGGAGGTGTCGATATCGAGCTTGAACCCGACCCCCGAGTCCGACACGCCGGGCCAATAGGTGTGCCAGCCCTCTTCGATCTCGATGGTGATCGCGAGGATTCCTTCATCGCCGGGGTGAATCTCGCTCAATGAGGTCGTTGCGGAGAGTGTGAGACGCTCGCCCGCCTTGGCCGCCTGGGCCGATCCCAAGAAGAGCGCACTGGTTGTCAGGAGGGTCGAAAAGCTGAGTTGTTTTGCACAGATCGGCACTGATGGGGCTCCGTCTTGTCTTGATCATGTCTTGATCGTGTCTTGATCGTGTCTTGATCTTCCTTTGGCTGCCAAGGATTCTGCCATGTTCATCGGCTTACAAAGCAGAACGCACCACTCCACATGCTTATTGTTGTTCATGGTCAAAAAGATGCACATGTTTTCGCGAAATGCTCCAGCTGTCCTTTTTCTCGTGGCTGGGGGGGCTTTTCTGGCGGTGCTGATGCTCGGCGGATGCGCCAAGTCGAATATTTCGGATCGCAAGATCGACTATATCGACCTCACCCAGGCGGTGAAACTCTACGAGAAACAGCAGAAGGAAAACGACACCGCCCTCTTCATCGACACACGCAAACCTGAGCGATTCGCCCAAGGGCATATCCCCGGGGCGGTCAATATGCGGACGCCTGATATTGATCTGCGCTATGGCACCGACCCGGCGATCACGCGGTACAAGAACCTCGTGCTCTATGGCGAAAACCCCGGGCAGGCCAGCACCCATGCGATGGCCAAGCGGATGATCGAAGCGGGGTACAACGGGTTCGCCAAAAAACGCGTCAAGGTGTATCTGGGCGGATGGGTCGAGTGGGAGATCACCGGGTTGCCGATCACGGAGCCTGAAACAAACATGGGAGGCGAGTGATCCAGATGACCAATCCACTGCTTCCAATCTCCCCCACTGTTGATGCCATCGCGACCGATCGACGGGCGGCGTCGTTCACCACGCGCTCGATCAAGAAGGATTCCAAACTCGGCGCCCTCGAACTGGCAGCGTCGATGATCGACCTGACGACGCTTGAAGGCTCGGACTCGCCTGAGAAGGTGCGGAGTTTGTGCATCAAGGCGATTCGCCCTTGGGAAAAGGACGAGGAGTTTTTGGGGCGTCGGCTCGGGCCCGTAGCTGCGGTGTGCGTGTATCCCTCGATGGTGCCCTACGCCAAGGAACTGCTCGGGGGCACCGGGGTCAAGGTGGCGTCGGTCGCGACGGGGTTCCCGAGTGGGCAATATCCGCTTGATATTCGTGTGCGCGATGTGGAGCAGGCGGTCAGGGATGGGGCTGACGAGATTGATATGGTCATCAATCGCGGGGCGTTCTTGTCGGGCAAATACGAGATCGTCGCGGAGGAAATCCGAGCGGTGGTGCAAGCCTGCGGCGATGCCCATTTGAAAGTCATCCTCGAAACCGGCGAACTCGTCACCTACGACCATGTGCGCAAAGCCAGCGATATCGCAATCGCCAATATCCGTGAAGGTGACTTCATCAAGACATCCACCGGCAAGGTCTCGCCAGCCGCGACGATGCCCGTCACCCTGGTGATGCTCGAAGCGATCCGGGACGCTTATAAAGATACTGGCAAGAAGATCGGCATGAAACCCGCTGGCGGGATCCGCACGGCTAAGCAATCCTGGCACTATCTCTGCATGGTCAACGAGACGCTCGGCGAGGGGTGGCTGAGCCCCGAGTGGTTCCGGTTTGGAGCGAGTTCGTTGCTCAATGATGTGCTTCGGAGTATGCAGAAGCTCAAGAGCGGGGAGTATGCCGCGGGGTATGACTTCTCGGATGCGTAAGAAGCCTGCAAACTCCTTCACCTTCATTCATATACGAACGCATTTTATTCTCTATGCGTAAACGAGGAAGCGAGCGAGACTTGCACATGGGAACGAAAATTTGTGTGTTTGTATTGGAGCTGAAATCAACTCATTGTTTCATAGGTCTTAAACAGAATGAGAATATCTGGTAAGGTCTCATCCAGCATGAGGAAACGCAGAATATCAAAGATCGCCTGCAGGGTTATTCGCGACACGCTCGCGGGTATCGTGATGACAATCGCATTTACTTATGCGATCGTGATTGTCGCACTGCCTGCATCGATGGCCTACACGCATGGAGTGAGCACGCATTGGGTTGAGTCTGTACCTGAACATTGGCCTACGAAACCAGAGCAAACCACACTCATATACACGACATATGATCTGAACACAGCATCGATGGGAGACCGACCTGCGTGGATGCGTCTACGCCAAGGCATGCACAAAGGGACGCGCATTTTGGGAGGCACGGTCTCATTTTACAAAGATCAGCTGGAGTATGGAATGGATCAGGTCTATGTGGGTTGGCCGTTCTACACCATGACGCACAGAGGACCTGACGACGCCCGCCCGGGTGCCCAAACCCTGTTTGGCGATTTGTTTCTCAACGGTGTCAAAATCTCTAACAAGCAAGGCGGTAGATTTCTGCCTCTGATGCCAATCTGGCGAACATTCATTCCGAATGTCCTCGTGTTCGCATTGATCTTCGAGATTCTGCTTTTTTGTAGGCGTCTGATATGGAAACGAATCAGATCGAATCGCAGCAGGCGCGGGCTTTGTCCAGAGTGCCAGTACCCACTGAAAGGCCTCAACCAGTGTCCCGAATGCGGCACCAAACACACCTGAACTCGCCAGCGATAGTGTATAGGAAAAACCAGAATCTCGCAACGGGGAGTATGCGGCGGGTATGATCTTTCGGATGCGTAAGCACACACGAAAACGAAGGTGGCGATATGCTCGGGCTGTTCTCTTTGGACTGCTCGCTACTGCATTTACTGTATACTGGCCGGCATCCGTACAAGACCTCAACAGTTGGACCTATTCCAGTGAGCATGATCTCACAATCCGCCCACAAGACGCTCCCAGTTATTTGGGCGATCTCGCGCCTGCGTTTTCATCCGCTTGGGCTCGTACACCGTTTGGCAAATGTGATGGCCAGTTTATGCCGACTCCTGATTTTGGTGTCGATGTCATCGAGTACATCTATGGCGACTCTCATCTCGGCTGGGAAGTCAAACGCGATGGCGATCGCCCGCCGTCGCTGTCTCTTTCACGATACCGCTTCGGGTTTCCGCTGCGTGCTGCATATTGGGATGACTATGGCGTTTCAGGTGGGACGAGCCAATCACTCAAGGTCTATTTCGATCAGGTCAAGCAATGCGCTGGTCGGCAGATGGGTATTGAATATCCGGGCTGGCTTTTCTGCGATGCGTACGGGCGTCGATTGCCTGCAATCCCGATCTGGAGCGGACTCATCATCAACCTCCTGTTTTGGAGCGTCTTCTGGATCATCCCCGGCGTGATCTGGCGCACGGTTCGCACTCATCGGCAAAAGCGTCGGGGACTTTGTCTCGCGTGTGGGTATGCGGTTGAGGACTTGGAAGTGTGCCCAGAGTGTGGGGCGGAGCGGGTTGAAGATCGTGGTTAGAAATCTCTTCGAGATTTTAACCACGGCACCGGGGGCTTGAAACTTTGAGCGAAGCTGTTGGTAGATTTCTTGGGGATGTATGATTGCAAAGCGGATCAAACTGAGATGGCGATTGCTTCGTGCGCTTTGCATGGGGGTGATACTTACCGTGTTCATCGCCCAATCCATTGCAACCTTTGGCAATCTCGGCAACTGGGTGATGGACTATGCCCCGCGATCGTACCCGAATCCCCCCACATATCTGAGTGATATCGCTCCCCCCCTTGAGCATACAGAGCTTGCATTGCCCGCGGGTGTGAATGGAGAAGCCTTGTATTTAGGATACAACTTGGGCTTTGACCTGATTGAGTATACCTATGGCGGGTTGCAAGACACTTGGGATATCGAACATGCGGACATCCCGCCGACGGTGTACCTCACGCGATTTCGATTTGGTTATCCTTGGCGGGCATTCTCGTTTGATGATCTAAGCACTGGTTCGAGCATCGCCAACATGAAGGTCATGTCGTATCACCAACTCATGTATGAGCGCGCGGGTATCTATCGAGGGCTTGATCGTCCAAACTGGATTCCATCGTGGATGCCCTTCTACCGCATTCCGATCGCACCGATCTGGACAGGATTGTTCCTCAATATCCTCTTTTGGAGCGCCGCATGGTATTTCCCCGGCGTAATCTGGCGCACGGTTCGCACTCATCGGCGAAAGCGCCGGGGGTTGTGCCTGGCGTGTGGGTATGCGGCGGAGGATTTGGATCGGTGTCCGGAGTGTGGATCAGATCACGCAGCAGCGAAGCCTGATTGTTCGTCGGGATGATCGCCGAAGGTGTTTTCGGGGTCGAGTTCGGGGCCGAAGAATCGGAGGTCGTACTTGGCGCGGGCTTGGTCGTTGCTCAAGGCGGCGTAGGCCTTTTGGATTTCTTCAAAGTATTGGGCCGCTTGGGGATGATCGTTGACATCGGGGTGCCAGGCTTTGGCCTCTTTGCGGTAGCTTGCTTGGAGTTCGTCTTTGCTGGCGTATCGGCTTGAGCCGAGGATTTTGTAGAGGTCTGGGTAGGCGACTTGGATATCTTTGTCTTTGGCGAGCCCCATCTCGCCATGAACTGCCAGGCGGATGATGGCTTCGCGGGTTTGGGGGGCAAGTTTGACAAACTCGACCCCGATTTCGCCTCTGCGGGTGAAGAGTGTTGCTTTGCGGGTCCATTTGACGGTGCCGGTGATGGTGAGTTCGTTTTTCTCGTCCGTGAAGGTGTAGGACTGGATATCGCCGACCTCGGGGAGGTCTTCGGGTTTGACGATCATGCGCATGCCCGAGCCTGTGATGTCGGCGATGCGCCCGAGTGAGCAATGGAGCTCATCGGTGCCAAACCGAGACTCCCGGCGTGTTTGATAACCCGATTGGCAGAGTTTGGGTGCTTTCCGATCTGGTGGCGAGTTACTCATAGGGCCCAGAGCGACTAGATCCGCGTGCAACTTTGCCCGAATCGGTCAAGAAAACTCAACAGGATGCGGGTTAGGACGGCAAGGCGTGGGCCAAGCTGTTAGAATGGGGGCATGAGTATTGTGAGTAAACCATCAGGTTCGGGGATCGAAGCACCGAAAAGACTTGATCTGCGGGCAGCAATCGGAGGCGGGATCTTTGAATATGCCCCGGCTCCTGAATCGGTGCGCCCGGAGATCGCCGATAAGTATGGATTGTTTATCGGAGGCGAGTTCATCGAGCCGACTTCGATTGGATCATCCAGTAGTCACTTCGCCACGATCAACCCGGCGACCGAGGACACGCTTGCGATGGTGGGCGAAGCCTCAGCAGCAGATGTCGATCGGGCGGTGCAGGCAGCACGCGATGCGCTCCCGGCGTGGGCGGGATTGAGCGGCAAGGATCGCGGGAAATATATGTACCGCATCGCGCGAAGGATGCAAGAACGCGCCCGGGAACTGGCGGTGCTCGAAACGCTCGATGGGGGCAAGCCGATCAAGGAATCGCGCGATGTCGATGTGCCATTGGCAGCAGCCCATTTTTTCTATCACGCCGGTTGGGCGGACAAGCTGCGCTATGCACTGCCCGGGCGCGACCCTCAGCCCGTGGGTGTGTGCGGGCAGATTATCCCGTGGAACTTCCCGCTGATGATGCTCTCTTGGAAGATCGCCCCGGCTTTGGCGTGCGGGAACACGGTGGTGCTCAAACCGGCTGAGACGACTTCGCTCACTGCTTTGCGGTTCGCGCAGATCTGTCAGGAGGTTGGGCTGCCCAAGGGCGTGGTGAATATCGTCACGGGCGCAGGCGAGACGGGCAAGGCGATTGTCGAGCATGATGGCATCGACAAAATCGCGTTCACGGGTTCGACCGCGGTCGGCAAGGCGATCGCTCAGGCCGTCGCCTCGACGAAGAAAAAACTCACCCTCGAACTCGGAGGCAAGAGCGCCAACATCATCTTCGAGGACGCATCGCTCGATCAGGCGATCGAGGGGATCATCGAAGGGATTTATTTCAACCAGGGGCATGTGTGCTGCGCTGGGTCGAGGCTGTTTGTGCAGGAGTCGATTCTGGATCGGGTCATCGACAAGCTGAGTGATCGGATGAGCACGCTTCGCGTTGGGGATCCGATGGATAAGAACACCGATGTGGGCGCGATCAACTCCAAAGAGCAGCTCGGCACGATCGAGCGGTTCTTGGCGACGGGCGAAGATGAAGGCGCGACGAAGCATGATGTGTGCCAATCGACGCTGCCAGAGAAGGGGTATTGGTGCAAGCCTTGTTTTTATACCGGGGTGCAGCCGAGCCATACGATCGCGCGGGAGGAAATCTTTGGGCCGGTCTTGGCAGTGCTGAGTTTCCGCACGCCCGGCGAGGCGATCTCGCGTGCGAACAACTCGCCTTATGGGTTGGCTGCGGGGGTGTGGACGGACAAGGGGTCGAAGATTTTCGATGTCGCCAAGAAGCTCGATGCGGGGATCATCTGGCTCAACACCTACAACAAGTTTGATCCGACGAGTCCATTCGGCGGGTATAAGGAATCCGGGTTCGGGCGCGAGGGCGGTCGGCACGGGTTGATGGCGTATTGCAAGTAAATCGTAGAGATTCATATTTTCTAGGCTATTCAGAGGTACACCATGACGACACAACCAGGCATCCATTCCTTCGATATCCGTGATCTGACTGATGAAGACAAATCCTGGGTCCAGCGGGTCTTGGTGCAGTATTGGGGCTCGACGGTGCAGATCACGCGCGGACAGCAGCTCCAGGCGGACGAACTGCCCGGAGTCGTTGCGGTGCGTGACGGGTCTGAAGTCGGGCTTTTAACCTACAACATCGAAGGCGACGAATGCGAGATCATCACACACAACTCGATGGCTGGTCACGGGGGGATCGGTTCGTGCCTGCTCGATGCGGTGCGCGACAAAGCCCGCGAACTCGGGTGCAAAAGATTGTGGCTGATTACGACCAACGACAACACGCCAGCGATGCGGTTTTATCAACGCCGGGGGTTTGATCTGGTGGCCTTGTATCGCAACGCGGTGACGGAATCGCGCAAGCTCAAGCCTGAGATTCCCAACGCCGGGTTCGATGGGATTGCGATTCGGCATGAACTTGAAATGGAATACATGCTCTAAAGCGGGGCGATTGAGAAACGAAACTGAGAAACGAGCGTATTTATGAGTGACCGAGTCCCCATCATCAAGACCTACAAACTGGCCATCGGAGGCAAGTTTCCTCGGACCGAATCGGGACGGACGATCGAGGTGCATGACAATGCGCAGAATCTGGTTGCCCATGTCTGCCGGGCGTCGCGCAAGGATGTGCGCAACGCGGTCGAAGCGGCGAGCAAGGCCCAAGGGGCATGGGCCAACGCCACAGCGTATCTGCGCGGGCAGGTGCTCTATCGGCTCGCTGAGATGATGGAGGGCAAGCGATTAGAACTCGCCCACGCAATTGGTCAAGGCGGCGAAAAAGAAGTCGATGCCGCGATTGATCGCGTGGTGCACTTTGCAGGGTGGACGGACAAATACGCCCAGGTGATGGGCGGGACGAACCCGGTCGCGGGGCCTTACCATAACTTTACGATCCCGTTCGCGATGGGCACGGTGGGCGTGATTGCCCCCGATGAGCCTGCACTACTCGGGGTGGTGTCGTTGATTGCCCCCGTGATCGCAGCGGGCAATGCATGTGTCGTGCTTGCCAGCGAAAAGAACCCGGTGCCGGCGATGATCTTGAGTGAAGCCATCGCGACGAGTGACCTGCCCGGCGGCATCGTCAACCTGCTCAGCGGGTACCGCGATGAGCTCGTCGAGCATTTCAGTTCGCATCGTGAGTTGATCGGGATTCACGCCAGTGGCGTCAGCGACGAGCACCGGACACTTCTCCGGCGGGGCTCGGCGGATAATCTCAAACGAGTCACCATCCGCGAAGACATCGACTTCTTTGACGATGCCCAGTGCGAAGGGCCGAACTGGATTGATCCGTTTGTGGAGTTCAAGACGATCTGGCATCCCAGCGCGGTGTGACTCTTGGTGGCCCGGTTCGCCGAACCAGGCTCTTTGGGGTTCACGATCATTGAAAGAAGACCCGGCTCGGCGAGCCGGGCCACCGGGAGTTGTTTAGCCCGTTGCGAGCGCCGACCCGGTCTTGAGGGCTTCGTCCATGATGATGCGGGGCTGGGTGCGGACTGGTTGTTCGCGCCAGTGGATTTCGAGTGAGCCTTCGAAGAGCTTGGCGATCGAATGGAGCTGGCGTTCGATCGCATCACGGGCCTGGGCTTCGTAGCGTTCGTCGTTCTTCTCGAAGAGCTCGGCAGCTTGGGTCTGGGCGGTTTTCATCAAGAGCGATTGGCGCTCGGCGTTCATGTTGATGACATCGACCAATCCCAGCACACGCCCTTGCTGAATGTCGTAGGGCTCGACATCCATCAGACGCAGCGACCCAACGATCGGAGGCAAGGTGACGCGGAAACGCCCATCGCCCAAGTCCTCGACATCCGATTCGGTGATCGCGCCGAGTTCGACAGCGTACTGCTTCTCGAACTGGAAGATCATCGCGATTTTGGCTTGGCTGAGCAGAATCGGAGGCAGCCAGTTCCACCCGCTTGTCGCGGTGGCGATCTCCTTGGCGTGGACCTCGAGCCCGACGAGCTTGCCGACCGCGCGGACGCGCTCGGTGAGCATCCGCAGCGAGATTTTGTCCACACCCCCGCCCTTGCGCCCTCGCTTGAGCGAAGAAACGAGGAAGAACACAACCCCTGCGCCGATGATGGCAGCGAAGAACAACGCGATGGCTAAGAGAATGAAATCACTCATACCCTCATTGTTGGTCGGGTAATCTCGGCGGTTTCAGGGATCGCGGATTTGATCGCAAAATCGGCGTTCAGGAGGGATTATTGGTATTTTTTTCGGGTTCTGCTTCGGGCAGGGCGATTTCGTAGGAGCGGATCAGGAGATGTCCACCGACCGAGAAGAGGATGCCCAGGGCAAGGCCTCCGATCAGGAACAGGATCATACGGACAGGGCTTGGCTCACCTGTAGCGTCGGCCACGGTGGGCATGCCTTTGAATCTCGCCCACCCCAATGCTGCGATCACGGGGATCAGGAAGAGGATGCTGCGAAGCACCAATGACCACGATCGTGGGTCTCGGCGATACACATCGAGCGTCGCCAAGAGCCCCAGCATCCCGATGGCACCGAATCTGAAGAGGAGTGTCCGATTGATCCACGGGCCGATCTGGGGATTATCACCAACCACCGCCCGCGCATCGACATGGATGCCAAAGACCGCCCCGACGAGGATGGTTCCGAGAAGGCAAGTGATGGCCATGGGAAAGGCGTCCCCGACGCGCACCTTGCCCAGTGCTGCCAGAATCGTCATCAGGCACCCGATCAAAAGAATCAACTCGAACCCAAACATCCCCCATGCAAACCCGCCAAATCGTCCCATGCTCATCCAAATCCAGGGAAGTGTCGTCAGCGCGACAATAGCGCAGACGATCAGTGTTGCAGAACGAAGCAACGCGGGGGAGGTATTTGGACTGGACTGCTCTGGTGTGCTCATGGTGTGTAGCCGTAAGGGTATGTGCTTATTGTGTACGATCCTCGCAAAGGTGTGATCGGCATCGCTGCATGATTTATTTGATGATTTGTAGGCATCGGATGGGATGTTGGCAGACCAAACCCATGAATCGGGTGATTGATTCACGCCTGGGCAGTTCTTGCGCAGCCAAGGGCAGATTCTGACCGATTGGGCGCATTACTCGACTTCTCTGGCTCCAACCCGAGCAATGGTCGTGGATGAGGCGAATCTGAGTCCAGAATACCCCTTTCCTCGCCCGATAGATGGTGCAGCGTGAACTTTTTCTTGCCACCGGCCTTGGGCGGGTGGCGTGCGTGTGAAACCGGCACGAGAAGCGGTTCATCAGGTAGAGAAACCGCTCAAAAGGAGTTGAGCTATGGGTGGCATCACCACAGGCGTTGGGATATTTTCGGGGATTGATTCGGCATCGCTGATCGACCAGTTGATTTCGGTACAGTCTCGCCCCAAGATTCTTGCCCAGCAGCGGGTCATCCAGCTCAAGTCCCAGCAGTCTGCCTTTCTGGATATCAACTCTCGACTCAACAACTTCAAGACCGCAGCTGCCTCGTTTCGCATCAACAACATCTTCGCATCGCGAAGCGTTGCATCGAGCAATGAATCCGTGCTCACCGCGACAGCGAGCTCCGCAGCGGTGCCCGGGAGCTACAACTTCATCGTTGATCGGCTTGTCTCGACCCAGCAGATGCTCACACGCGGCTTTGCCGATCTGGACTCCTCGGCCATCGGGATCTCTTCGCTCTCCTTTGAATCCGATGCGGCAAGACTCGATAACAATACCGCACTGGCCGACCTCAACAACGGCGATGGGATCACCCGGGGCACCATCACCGTCAACGGCACCGAGGTCGATCTCTCACGCGCAGGCACCGTCCAAGAAGTGCTCGATGCGATCTCATCGGTTCCCGATGTCACCGCACGGGTCGAAAACGACAACTTTGTTATCAGCAGCACCGGCACACTCAGCATCTCGGAAGAATCCGGAGCGGGAATCCTTGCATCGCTCGGGCTCGATCCCAACGACATCAGCGGCAACACCTTGGTCGGGACTTCCGTCTTTGGTATGAATGCCAACACCCCGCTTCAATCGCTCAATGATGGTCGAGGCGTCGCTACGCGTGTCGCATCAGGGCTGGGTATCGAGGATTTCACCATCACCATTGATATCGACGGCGACGGGGTTGGTGTTGGGACTGATGATATTGTTGTTGATATCCGCATCGGCGAGATCGAGGGCGAACTCACCGATGAGAATGGTGATCCGATCCTCGATGATGATGGGCAGCCGGTGATCGGTGTGATCAGCGGAGCGGTCTCGACCGTTGGTGGTGTGATTGATCGCTTGAACACCCAACTGAGCGATGCCGGGTTCTCCGAGTTTACCGCTTCGATCAATACCACCACCGGCGGCATCGATATCGTCGATTCATCGGGACGCAACTTTGACATCGCCAACTTCTCGAACAGCACCGGCGTCGTCACCACCGCAGAAGACCTCGGACTCGTCGGAAGCTACACCGGAGGCAGCGCCAGTGGATCGCGCATCCTCGCAGGGATGAACACCAAACTCGTCTCGAGTCTCAACGGCGGAACGGGGCTTGGAGCAACCGACGGGATACTCAACTTTGTCACACAAGATGGGACTAGCGCCTTTTCGAGTGATGTCAGCGGGCTCGATGATGTCAATGACATTATCAACAAAATCAATGCTGATTCCGGCGGTGCGGTCACCGCTTCGATCAATGCCAACGGCACCGGCATCCAGATCGTGGACAATACCACCGGAGGAACAACCTTTAGTATCACGGGAACCGGAGGCAGCGATACCGCGGCGATCTTGGGTATCTCGGGATCATTCACCGATGGGACTGCTGCGGGATCGAACCTGCAACTAGCGTATGTCGGCACGGGCTCGCTCCTTGACGAACTCAACAACGGCGAGGGCATCGGCACCGGGACATTCGAAATCGTTGATGCCAATGGCATCCGTGCTGAGATCACCATCACCAACTCCGACAACACCATCGCCGACTTGCTCAAGAAAATCAATAACGCGTCGCCTTCGCTCGAGATCAACGCACGGATCAACGACAACGGCGACGGTATCACCATCGAAGATACAAGCGGGGCTGGCACAACGATAACCATCGCCGAAGTCTCCGGCTCGGTCGCGACCAATCTCGGAATCGTGGGCGAAGCGACAGGCTCAGGTGCCGATAATTTCATCACTGGCTCATTCGAGAAGGTCATCGACTTTGATGCCGATGCAACGCTTGAAGATGTTCGCAATGCGATCAATGCTGCCAATGTCGGTGTGAACGCCTCGGTGATCAATACTGGAGTCGGATCGGCACCGTTCCGGCTCAACCTCACCAGCGAACGCTCGGGTGAAGACGGGCGGTTCTTGGTCGATACCGGCGGATTTGATCTTGGGCTCAGCACCCTCGACGAAGGCAACGACGCGCGTGTGTTCTTTGGCTCTGATAACGCTGCCACCGGCGTGCTCTTGACCAGCTCGACCAATCAACTCGACGGGATTGTCCAAGGCGTCACCATCGACCTGCTTTCAAGCTCGGAAGACTCGGTTGAAGTCTCGGTGACAACAAACACCGCCGAGATCGAGTCCAAAATCAGTGACTTTGTCGCATCGTTCAACAATGTCATCGAGGGGATTGATTTCCAGACACGCTATGACGAAGAGACCGAAGAACGCGGCATCTTGCTCGGCGATGGCACGCTCCTCAATCTACGCAACTCGATGTATTCGGTTATCCGCCGAGAGAATGATGGGTTTACCGATACTTTTAACTCGCTCGATGAGGTGGGAATCCGGGTTGGATCGGGTGGCAAGCTCGAGTTCGATGCCGAGGTGTTCCGCGAGGCGTATGCCCAGGACCCCGAAGCGGTTGAGAACCTCTTCACCCAGCAGACCCTTGATGCAAACGACGATGATAATCCAAACACCATCGACGAACCCTTCTTCACGGAGCTGAGTGTGCTCGGGCAGCTCGAAGAGTTCGCCAACTCATATGTTACCAGCATCGGAGGCGTGCTTCAGAACCGATCCGACGCGCTCGATTCGCAAATCAAGCTCCAAGAAGATCGGATCGAAGCGATTCAGCGTGGGCTCGACAACAAACGAGTCGTCCTCCAACGCCAGTTCTTGGCCATGGAGCAGGCGATTGGCGCATTCCAGACCCAAGGTGCATCATTATCACAGTTGGCAGCTTTAGGATAAGAATCCGGCTCAAGAAGGGCTCGTGAAGGACCGATACTCCCTGCGATGAATGAAAACACCACCGCCAATGCGTACCTTCGGACCAAGGTGATGACCGCATCGCCTGAAGAGCTTCGGCTGATGCTCCTCGATGGAGCAATCAAGTTTGCCAATCAGGCCCGCGCAGGGCTTGAGAAAAAGCACCCGGAGATGATCTACGAAGGGTTTACCCAGTGCCGGGATATCGTCCTTGAGCTGCTCAACACGATCAAAACCGAGCCCGCACCCGAGATCGCCAAAGCGGTCCGCGAGCTCTATACCTTTATCTATGGCGAGCTGTTCCGCGCGAGCAACGACAAAGACATCAAGAAGCTCGATGAGATGATCAACCTGCTCGAATACGAACGCGAGACATGGGTCTTGACGATGGAGCAGGTGGCCAAGGAACGCGAGCAAGGGATCGTTGGCTCGATTCCAACCCCGCCAGCGACACCCGCATCGCAGGCATCGCCGACGGCCCATCAGCCGATCAGTTTCCAGGCCTAAAAGCCCAATCCGAAAACTTATACCGGTTCGCTGAGCCCTGCTGCCAGGTGTTCCATCACGAACTTGACCTGCACATTGGTGTTGAGCTCGATCTTGGCACGCTCGACGCAATCAATCGTGTGGAGCGCGCGAGCTATTGATGCAGGTTCGCGTAATCCCTTGCGGGCGCGTTGGGCGATGAGCGCGAACATCTGGTCGGCCCCCTTCTTGTTGGCTGCTTCTTTCGAGCGGTTCTCGCCGAGCTTCTCGCCCTCTTTGACCCACTTGCTTGCCCATTGATCGACCAGCTCGCCCATCGTCGGGCCCAGCGCGATCGGATGCACGCCTCGCTCGGCCTCTTTGCACATCGGGTCGATCTGCTTGTGCCAGTGGTAGAGCCCGCCTTCGATCGCGCCGAGGAATCGCCCCGGCGAGCCGGCTGCGTAGTGCATCAGCCAGTGGTGTTCGTCGGGATCGAGGTTCAAATCCTGCGTGTTGACCCATGCCCGCATCGCGTCGTCATCGAGGGGCGTAAAGGCCACGCGCTGGCATCGGGAGCGGATGGTGGGCAAGAGCCGATCTTCGCTGGAGGTCACGAGGATAATCACTGTGCCGGGCGCGGGCTCTTCGAGGGTTTTGAGGATCGCGTTCTGCACCGGGGCATTGGTCGGCGAGCGATCGAGCAGCTCGGCTTCATCGACAATAAACACCTTGCCCGCGATCGAATCGCTCTTCATCGTCGGGGCCAAGGTCGCGGGCACGATCAGGTGCTCTTCGACGATGGCTTTGGGGATCGTCGCGAGCTTGGCATCGCGGACCTTTTTTTCTTCGTGATACCGCGCGAGTTCTTTCTTGATGACATGCAGGTCCGGGTGCGTGCCGGCTTTGAGGAGTTGCTGGACATGGCTGTCGGGATCGGGTGCGATCTGCCCGCCCAGATCGGGAGCCGAGCTTGGATCAAGGATCGTCGCCGCCCACGCGATGGCCGCGGTGAACTTGCCGACGCCTTCGGGGCCATGGAATATCCAGGCGTGATGCACACGCCCCGATTGCATGGACTGCCCAAGGATTTCGGCCGCCCGCGATTGACCCAGGACTGACCCGAGTGCGATGGGCGAGTCATAAAGCCGAATCGCGGGGGCGGCATCGGTGACGACGCGTTTGCGGGTGGGCTTCTTGGTCGTTTTCTTGGTCGTTTTCTTTTTGGTGGTGCGTTTGGCCATTGCATTGGAAGGGTAGCCGATTTTGCTTCTTGGGTCAGGAGAATAAGCTCGCTGGTTGGCCAAAATCCCTACCGTGTGCCGATGAACATCTCTGTTGAGTAGACCATCTTCGCTGTATATGTCACACGAAACGGAATGAATATCATGAACAACCGTGCTTCCTACAGGAACTGCATTTTTTTCACAACACTCATTGGCATGTCTACAGGTGCCGTGCCCACAGCAAGTGGGCAAGTAATCAACGAAGACTTCAAACTGCAAGCGAACGATCCTTCTGGGAGTGATTGGTTTGGCACTTCCGTTGCCATCGACATCGACATCATCGCAATTGGCGCGAAAAATGACGACGACAATGGCGAAAACTCCGGATCTGCATATCTTTTCAATGCACTTTCCGGTACTCAACTCGCCAAACTTCTCCCCAGTGATGGAGCAATGGATGATTTGTTTGGCACCTCAATAGACATAGACAATGGAGTTGTCGCGGTTGGTTCACCATTTGATGATGACAACGGCGACGATTCTGGGTCTGCCTATCTCTTTGATGCCACAACAGGCACTCAACTCATCAAGCTGCTTCCAAATGATGGAACTGAGGGGGATCAATTTGGCAAGTCTATTGCTATTGACAACGGCATCGTTGCAGTTGGAGCATGGTTCGATGACGAAAACGGATTCTCTGCTGGTTCAGCATATTTGTTTGATGCAAACACGGGCACACAGATCGCAAAACTACTCCCTATCGGTGGCAGGGTCGCAGATTACTTTGGATGGTCAATTGCTATCGACAACAACATTGTGGCCGTTGGGTCAATTGGAGATGCTATTTCTGGCTCCGCGTATCTTTTTAATGCTTCCACAGGGACTCAAATCGCGAAGCTTCTTCCAAGCGATGGGGGTGGCGACTTCGGCTGGTCCATTGCCATTGCGGATGACCTCGTCGCAGTTGGCGCCTTCACTGACAACGAAAATGGTCCTGCCTCCGGCTCCGTGTACCTGTATGATGTATCCACCGGCACTCACTTCCAAAACTCCAAGCTCCTGCCAAACGATGGGGCATACGAAGACCGATTTGGGCATTCAACTTCTATCAATGATGGCTTAATCGCTGTTGGAGCGATTGGGGATGTAGACAATGGGTTTCTGTCTGGGTCCGCGTATCTATTCGATGCGTCCACTGGTGTTCAACTCGCCAAACTCCTTGCAAGCGATGGTGAGAGATACGATTACTTCGGCTGGTCTGTTGCGATCAACAACGGCACCATTGCAATTGGAGCCGCTGGTGATGACAGTGCCGGAATGACCAGTTCTGGTTCCACATATATCTTCGACATCAACTGCGCCGCTGATCTTACTAACAACTTTGCACTTGACTTCTTTGACATCTCTGAGTTCCTCAAACTCTTCGCCGCCAACGATCCCGCAGCCGACTTCAACAATGACGGACGATGGAACTTCTTTGATGTCTCCGAGTTTCTTCAAGCATTTGCTGCTGGATGTCCGTAATCTTGACCCGATACCTCACAAAGGTACCGCTGCTTGACCGTCTTCGGCAAGCAGTGTTCTTGCGTTGAGTAGGGAACAAGACACGCCTTGCCGAAGACGGTCAAGGCGTGGCACCCGGATGGGGATTTCAAATACTTGTCACGCTCGGCGTCGGCGGGCGCCAAAGAGCAATCCGCCAGCCAGCATCGGGAGGGTTCCCGGCGCGGGGATGATCGAGTTGATCCACCCGGCGTAGTCCGAGACGCGGGTGAAGCCGTTGCTATCGCCGTAGTCGCTGTTGGGTGAGCCGTCGGTTGAGTTGACAAATGAGCTGACGCCCGCGATCTGCCATCCTGAATCGGTCATGATGAACAGGGCCCCGCCCGAGTCGCCTGGGGCGATGGAGTATTCGAGATCCAAAGGCGAGCTCGAACCGTAGTTTGAGTCACCGGGGTTGAGCGGGTTGTCGAAGTCGGTGAGCAGGATGCGTTCGTCCCATCCGCGCGCGGTGCCCAGCACATCCATGACATTGTTACCTGCTCTGAGTGTGCCTTGGGTTCCTGCCTGGGCGCCGGTGAGTCCGGTGCCGGTTTGTCCGAACCCGACGATGGTGCCTTGGGCGCCGAGTTCATCGCGTCCGGTGTAGATTTCTGCGGGGTCGATGGCGGTGATCGGGGTGCTCAGGCGCAGGAGTGCGAGGTCTCCGCCGCCGAGGAAGTTGTTGCGTTGCCAGTCTGGGTGGAGGATGACTTGGTCGATGAATCCGAAGTTGGTATCGCGGAGGAAGGCAGCCGAGGCGACCGGGCGATCGACGCAGTGGGCAGCGGTGAGGATCCATTGGTCGGCGATCAATGTTCCCGAGCAGCTTGTCCCCCCGCCGGTGGAGAATGAAACGCTCAGCTGGCCGACTGCGCTAAACGGGTTCTGTTGCCCGAGCTCTTGATAGAGGGCATCGTTGACATCGTGGCGGATGACGCCAGCGGACCCAGACGCAGCGACAATACCAAGCAGGGTGATGGCTTGGGCGGTATACAGATAGCGCATCGGCTGGGCTCCTCGTCTCTTGGAAAATCGCTCGGGATCGTTGGACACTCAAAGAGACCCCGAAAACCGCCCGGCTGCCAATGAACTCGGGTAATTTGTGTGCTTTTGCGACCTTGGGAATCGGTACAACACGAATGCAAAGCCCCTATCATCACCGATGCGTAATTGAACGCAATGGCCAATCCCCAACAGAAACGGAACACCCAATGTCCCCTACTGCTACCGATACCAACTCCGCAGCTGCGGTTCGCAGCGCGTTTATCAAGTTCTTTACCGATCGTGGACACACCTTCGTGCCCTCATCGACGACCTGCCCGACGAACGATCCGTCGCTTCGTGATACCTTTGCCAACGCGGGGATGAATCAATATAAGCCGATCTTTCTGGGCACGCTCGATCCCAACTCGCCTTTGCAGGGGCTCAAGCGCGCGACCAATACCCAGAAGTGCATCCGCGCGGGCGGCAAGCACAACGACCTCGATGATGTGGGCAAGGACACCTATCACCATACCTTCTTCGAGATGCTCGGCAACTGGTCGTTTGGGGATTATTTCAAAGCCGAGACGATCGCATGGGCGTGGGAGCTGATGACCGGGCCGCGGGAGAACGGGTGCTTCGGACTTGATCCATCGCGGTTCTATGCGTCGTACTTCGGAGGCGATGAAAAAGCAGGGCTCGATCCTGATCTCGAAGCGAAAAAAATCTGGGAGAAGTTCCTCCCGCCCGAGCGGGTGATGGCGTTTGGGATGAAGGACAATTTTTGGGAGATGGGCGATACCGGCCCGTGCGGGCCTTGCTCGGAGCTGCATTATGATCGCGTGGGCAATCGTGATGCGTCGCATCTAGTCAACGCCGACGACCCGGAGGTGATTGAGCTGTGGAACCTGGTGTTTATCCAGTACGATCGACTTGAAGGCGGCAAGCTGAGCCAGCTGCCCGCCCAGCATGTCGATACGGGGATGGGGCTTGAGCGCGTGGTGTCGGTGCTGCAAGGCAAGGACTCGAACTACGACACGGATGTGTTCACGCCGATCTTTGAGAAGCTTCAATCGCTGACGGGCGCTCGCGCCTACACCGGCAAGCTCGGCGATGAGGATACCGATGGCGTCGATGAGGCGTACCGCGTGATCGGCGATCATATCCGCACGCTGGTCTTTGCGATCACCGATGGCGGGATGCCGAGCAATGAGGGGCGTGGGTATGTGCTTCGGCGGATTCTGCGCCGGGCGGTGCGCTACGGGCGGCAGAAACTCAGCGCCCCCGAAGGGTTCTTGGCCGGGTTGACCCCCACCGTCATCGAGACGATGGGCGAGGCGTTCCCGGAGCTGGTGCCCAACAGCGAGCGAGTGATTGGGATCATCGCGGAGGAAGAGACGAGCTTTGGGAAGACGCTGGATCGTGGGATCAAGATGTTTGAAGGGCTTGCATCAGACTCTGGCTCCATCTCCGGCCCCGACGCCTTCAAGCTCTACGACACCTACGGCTTCCCCATCGACCTCACCGATCTGATGGCCCAAGAACGCGGGCTGAGCGTCGATCTTGAGGGCTTTGAGAAAGCCATGGAAGAAGCCAAGCAGCGATCGCGCCAGGGCGGACGCAAAGAAACGGGCGAACAGAAGATCGAGCTTCGGGCGGAACAGGTCGCCAAACTCGGACACCTCCATGTCAAGCCCACCGATGACTCGTTCAAGTTCAACACACGCGATATCAAAGGCACCGTCAAGGCCATCTGGAACGGGCACAACTTCGATGACCACGCGGACAACACCAACGCGGGGATGAAGCGCG
>WFPK01000024.1 GCA_015487555.1 Phycisphaerales bacterium | reverse complement strand
GCTCAAAAACATCCCATCGGGTGCCACGACTCGCCGTCTTGGGCGCAGTCGTGCTTTGGTTTTTCCGCCATCAAAGAACACGACTGCGCCCTTCGGGCGAGTCGTGGCACCCAGATGCAGATTGATAAACGAGCCGTCAGACACGACCTAGGTGAATAAACAAGGTGAATGAGCAAGGTGAAAGAGCAAGGTGAAAGAGCAAGGTGAAAGAGCAATCAGTCACTGTCCCCGATGGTGAGCTGGGCAGCGAGCTCTTGCTTCTCACCCTCGATGTGCAGCCGCTTTGTGCGGTGCGCCGACCAGTCCTTGACCAGCAAGTCCGGCGAGTCTGCCCCGGCGTGCGTCTTGATGACATCGTACTTTGAGTCCCGCTGGGCAGGAAGATACCCGGCATTGCGGATCAGTCGGCACAACACCGCTTCGTCGAGGCAGTAGGTCGTGCCCGCGGATGAAACGACATTCTCTTCCATCATGACCGAGCCCATGTCATTGGCGCCGAACTGCAAAGCCACCTGCCCGATGTGCGGGCCCATGGTCACCCAGGACGAGCCGATGGTGTAGATATTGTCGAGCATCAGTCGGCTGACTGCCTGCGTGCGCAGGTATTGGGTCGCGCCCGCCAATCGGAGTCGGCGTCCAAAGCGTTCGTCCATGTCCTTGGTGCCCGAGCCATCGAGTTGGGCGACGACATCGCCGGGGAAGGGCAGGTTGTTTTCGAGATCGGATTCGGTGGGGTAGTGGGGGAGCCGGCCCAGCGAAGTGTGATCGGGCTGGAATGGCCAGGAGTGGAACCCGAGGTAGTGCCCGCCGGTTTCGGGTTTTTTGATCGTCGGGTCGCTCGCGATTTGCGTGGGGATCTCACCGGTGCCAAAGTCGGCGATCGCTTTGTCCTGCCAGTGTCGGATCGCGTGCATGTGGTGGACGCGATCGGCGTAGCCTTCGATGTGCCCGTACATCATCGAGGCCGAGGTGAACATGCCGAGCGAGTGAGCTGCGTACATGACCTCGAGCCACGCGTTCATATCGCATTTGCCCATGCCAATCTTGGTGCGGACTGCCGGGGCGAAGATCTCGCCGCCGCCGCCGGGGAGCGACCCCATGCCGGCCTCTTTGAGCTTGATGAGCACCCACCGCACCTTGTCGATCAGCGTTGCGCCCGGAGGATCAAAGAAGTTGACAAACTCGATGAGCTCAGGCGGGGAGAACGCATGGATATTCACATGCGGAAACCGTTCGCGGATGCCATTGAGGAGGTTGAGGTACCAATCGAGGGTAAGGTTTGGGTTCATGCCGCCTTGCATGAGGATTTGTGTGCCTCCGATGTCGGCGCACTCCTGGATTTTCTGATAGAGCTCTTCGTATTCAAGTGTGTACGCATCGTGCTCATCGCCCTTGCGTTTGAAGGCACAGAAGATGCACTTGGCGGTGCAGATGTTGGTGTAGTTGATGTTGCGGTCGATGATGTATGAGCGGATGTGGTGGCCGTGGAGTTCGCGGCAGCGTGCATCGGCATAGCGTCCAAGGGTATGCAGCGGGGCGTTGGTGAGCAGTTCAAACCCTTGTTCGGGGGTGAGCCGGGCGTGTCCAGAAGCGACAGCTCCGAGGAGCCCGGGATCGGTGGCATCGAGGTTTGGGTGCTCTGGGAGGGGGGAATAGATGGTGGGCATGGGTGGTGCTCGGTGTGTGTTTCAATGATTGTTGAAATCATAGGTCGGGGAGGTTGGCGCGGCAATGGTCTTCTCTGGGGCCTTCGGGGAGGTGGCTGCGCCTCGTGGATGGGGGCTGAAGAAGGCAATAGGCAAAATAGGCAATGGGGAAGAAAGAAGAAAAGGCACGGCTTGCCGAGGACGGTCAAGCCGTGGCACCCAGTTATTTGTGTTGACCGGTCTTGGCGAAGTGCAGGTCGTCCTTCACTCCGACAAGCTTGGCCTGCCCATCTTTATCCATCAGCGAAACAACCACCGCCACCGTGAACCCGATGATGAAGGAGGGCAAGAGCACATCGAGGGCTGCGAGGTAGCCCGCGATGTCGTGCATATCCATCGCTTTGAGCAATGGGCCGATGGCGAAGCTGAAGATGGGCACACCCATGAAACCCGCGACCATGGCGCACTTGGCACCCCTAGCGGTGAGTTTGGACCAATAGAGCGAGAGGATCATCGTCGGGCAGAAGGTCGCAGCGATGCCCGACCATCCAAAGATCACAACCCAGAAGATTTGCTTGTCCTTATCGATAAGCAGGAGTGACATCCCCACGCCAAAGGCGATGACAGCGAGGAGCAGCGTGAGTTTTCGGGAGGTGCTCATGAGCTGCTCGTCGCTCATCTCTGGATGCTTGGTCTTCTGCCAATAGTCGCGGACAGCGGCGCTTGAAGCGAGCACCAGAAGCGAGTCGATGGTGGACATGATCGCCGAGAGCACCATCGCGATGAACATGCCTACGAAGAAGGCGGGGAGAAGGGCTTCGGACATGACAGACAGGACGGTCTCGTTGTCGGCGGGGAGGATGTCGTTGTTGAACATGGCTCGCCCGATGATGCCGATGAGGACAGCGCCCGAGTCGGCCAGGAGTGTCCAGATGATGGCGGTGGCGGTGCCGGGGAGGATTGATTTTTCGCTTTTCATCGAGATAAAGCGCACAAAGACCTGAGGCGACCCCCAGAACCCAATCCCGATGGCGACAAGCCCGACGATGGCGAAGATGGCGCTCGTATTCCACGCGCCTGAGTTTGGAACAACGACTTTGGTGATTTCTGCTGCTGGGCCTGGGCCGTGGAGGGAGAGCAGGTCGGGGTCGATCGAGCGGAGGGATTCGACGATATTGGTGACGCCTCCGATTTCGAGGAACCCGACAATCGGCAGGACCACCAGCCCGAGGACCATCAATGAGCCTTGGAAGATGTCCGACCAGACGACAGCGGTGAATCCGCCTCTGGTGATGTAGATCAGGACGATCCCGAAGCCGAAGGCTGCGCCCCAGTAATGGTTCCAATCGAGGAAGCTGTGGAACGCGCCGCCCGAAGCGAAGACTTGGGATCCCGCGTAGATCGGGACAAAGATCAGCAACGCGCCAGCAGCGATCAGCCGCAGCCAATGCCCGGTATCGCGGAAACGGGATTCGAGGTAGTCGGGGATGGTGATCGAGTCGTACTGATCGGTGAGTCGTTTGAATCTCCGGGACATGAAGAGCCACGCGCCGCCGACGCCGACGAGTTCGCCGACGACGACCCAGAAGGCCTGGACGCCCAGGGCAAAGCCCATCCCGGTGAGCCCGAGCAACAGCCATGCGGATTCGCCCGTCGCCCGTGCTGAGAATGCGACCGCCAAGAATCCGAGCTTCTTGCCCCCGGCAAAGTAGTCTTTGATGTCGTGCATCCGCTTGGACGCAAAGTAGCCGATGCCAACGAGCACGATCGCATACAAAGCAACCGCGAGCATTTTCTGTGTATTGGGGTCGATGGGGCACCTCCTGGGTATGGGCTTGAGGACTCACCATACCCGATCAGCCTGTGCTCGTGCACCCAGATGCCCAAAAAACCACCCCGGAGTGGGGTGGTATAAGGAGGATGCGATGATATCAGCAGGTTATGCTCGCCGACGGATGGTGCGGACCCCAGCGAACACGCCGAGCATGCCCAATCCTGCCCAAGCTGCAGTTGGCAGGGGGACGACATTGACGGTGATGGATTCGCTGACGATTTCAAGCCCGGTGATTTTGTCGAATGCGGTCAGGCGGATGATGTATGATCCTGCCGCTGCTGGGTCGATGCCTTCGAGTGGGCCCGTGCCAGGATCGTTGAAGAATCCATAGTTCCAAGAGTTTTGGGCGACATTATTGTTGTCGATGAGGTTTGCATAGTCGGCAAGGCTGACAGCGATTGAATCAGTAGCAGCGGTTGTGGTATTGTCACCGATCGAATGGTCATAGATAGTAAAACCGTGCCTTGGGTCTGCGCCATTGATGATATCCCAAGTCAATGCGTCAGCAGGGTTTGTTCCGTCAGCGTTGACTTGGAACATCGAAAGCTGATAGTTGAAATCGTTGAGGTTGTTGTTGGTGGTGCCGTTGACATCAGAGTTGATCGAGAACTCGAAGTTCCACATCGCGCGGTCGGCTGGTGGGTTGCCGTTGGCAGGGTTGAAGGTGTAGGTGTCCACACCGTCCCAGTTGTATACACCATCGGGGACACCTGCCGTGTTGTATCGTCGTTTAGCGCGGAGCCCGAGTTCGATGCCGCCTCCATTGGCGATGGTAAATGAGCCGTTGCCAATCCCCGTCCCCATGATCACATCAGGATTGACATTGTCACCGCTTGCCAGTGCAAGCGATGCTGTTGCAGCGATGACCGCTGTGGTCAGTAAAATCTTCATTGGTTCTCTCCAGCTTTGGTATGGGGCGATTCGACCAGCGCAGGGTGCGTCAGATCGCGGCCCATCTCCCTCATTGTTTCCTTGCACACCTCACATTGAGGTGGTCCCTCGATGGGCAAACGAAAGGCCCAAGCCTCACTCTAATGGATTCGCGATGCGGTGTCAATGCTCATTCTTCGAGCTCGATTCAGGATGCTTATGCCCCATTTGGGTCGTTTATCCCCGCGGATGCAGGTTCCTGACGGTTTCGTGGAGTTTCGTGCGATCGACATGGGTGTAGATCTGGGTGGTGGTGATGTCTGCGTGCCCCAGAAGTTCTTGCACAATCCGCAAATCCGCGCCGCCCATGAGCAGATGCGTCGCGAACGAATGGCGGAGCATATGCGGGTGCGCCTTGCCCAGCCCGGCGACCTTTGCCCAGTGCTTGACAATCTGCCAGACACGCACCCGCTCGATCGGTCGCCCGGTGCGCGAGAGGAACAGCTTGCCTTGGTCACGCTGCTCGCCCGCACGCTCGGCGGTGATGAGCATCGGTCGGCATTGGCTCATATACACCTCCAACGCATGTTGTGCCGGCTTGCCCATCGGCACCAGCCTCTGCTTGTCGCCCTTGCCCAGCACACGCACCACGCCGAGCTTTTCGAGGATGTCCATCTGTCCGATCGCGCCAACTTCAGAAGCGCGAAGGCCCGAAGCATACATCAACTCAAGAATCGCCCGATCCCGCATCCACAACGGCGCCATGCCCTTGATCGGTTTCTCAGGCGCACAAGGCGCATCGAGCAAACGACGCATCTGCCCAGGCGTCAAAACCCCGGGCAGCTTCTTCCACTTCGTAGGCTGATCGAGATGATCCGCCGGGTTGTTCTCGATCTTGCCCGTCGCCAAGAGCCACCGATAGAAGATCTTGATCGTCGCCAGGTGCCGAGCGATTGTCCCCGATGCGTATCCGCGCTCTCGACTCATCTCGCGCACATGCCCGATGAGTGCTTCGGGCGTTGTGTCAATCACATCATCAATCCCGCGTGATTGCAGCCACAACATCAGCGATTCCAGGTCTCGCATATACGCCTCGATCGATGCGGGCATCAACCCGCATTCGATCCGCAAGAAAATCATGAACCCCCGCCGAAGGGTTTGCATCCGTTCGCTGAGTTGATTGATCCGGGTTTGCGAGGCGCTGGGCATTGGATTTGTATCGGTTCGATGGGGGGATTTTGGGTAGTGCCGATGCGCCGGGTGTGGGCGTAAAAACGCCCCGGATCATTTCAGACCCGGGGCGGGAGTGTCAGCTCTTTGTGCTTACTTCAGTTGGTCTTAGCCGAGGAGGGCGAGGACCTGCTGAGGCTGCGAGTTCGCAATCGAGAGGATGTTGGTCGATGCCTGCACCAGAATCTGGCTTCGGGTCAGCGACGCGGTTTCGGCAGCAAAGTCGGTGTCACGGATGACAGACTCGGCAGCGGTGGTGTTCTCAAGTGCAACGCCGAGCGAACGGATGGTTGCGCCGACCACATTCTTCTGGAACGCACCAAGGCGACCACGCGTGGACGAAACCTTGTCGATCGCAGCAGAAACGATGTCCTGGGCGGTGTCGATGTTTTCGCCATCAACCACATTGAATGCCTTGCCCGACGCGAGATCGTCGAGGAACCCGAGCGTTGAGTTGCCCAGCTTGCGTGAGGAGATATCACCGATACCGATCGAGACCTTACCGGCGATGTTCACATCGGCTGCGAGCTGGAAGTCAGCACCGCCACCAGTGATGGTGAATGCGCCTGCTGTACCACCGATTGCACCGAGGGTCTGTGCAGCTGTATCAGTCGTGCTGAACTTCACATCGAGGAAGTCCGAGTTGACCGAGAGGGTCTTGCCCCGACCGGTTGCGAGCAACCCGTTGATGGTGCCTGCAATGTCTTGCCCGACATCACGCAACCCGTTGCTTGCAGCATCGGCATCAAAGTCCGTGGTGCTGCTTGCATCTGGGGTATCAAAGTCATCTGCGGTCATATCGACGATCGCGGCACCAGTCTGGACGGTCATGATGCTTGCGTCATCAATGATCTTGATTCCGACAAACTCGTTGGACCCGAACTCGGCGGAGCTGAGCATGATGCCTGTGCCCGATGCGACTGCTTCAACACCGGTCACATCCGAGACAGCGTTGATTGCCGCTGCCATATTGATCACGGTTGCACCTGAATCGAACTGGAGCTCACGGTTGCCCAGCGAACCAGAAATCTCGAAGGTAAACTGGTTGCCTGATTCTGAGAGATCAATGCCGCCAGAGGTACCGATCGACAGGTAGTAGCCTGCCTTCTGGGCCGAAGCGGTGACGATGGTATCGACGACCTGCGTTGCGCCATTGAACTTGGCACCGCGCACCTCGATGTCGGTGACGCCAGCGTTGACGGCGTTGACTTGGTAGTCGAAGTTGCCGTTGAGCAACTTGGTGCCCTGGAACGAAGTTGCACCCGCGACGCGGTCGATGGTCTGGAGGATCGAGTCGATCTGAAGCTGGTTCGCTTCCTTTTCCGACTCGGCCAAACCGGCACCGTTTGCCGATGTGGTCAAGAGACCCTGAAGCTCGGTGAGGAGCGACGAGATTTCCTGAAGACCACCTTCAGCAATGTTGACGACCTGATCGGCACGCTGGGAGTTGCTGATCGCAGCACCGATCGCAGCTTTTTCTGATCGCAGGTTCTCACTGGCGATCAGGCCCGCAGGATCATCTTTACCGCGGCTGATCCGCAGACCAGTCGAAAGGCGTTCGAGTGAAGTTCCGAGTGATTGGTTATTCTGACCCAGCACGCGCTGTGCGGTCAGGGACGATACATTGGTGTTAATGCGACTCATTTGCTGACAACCTCCGTGTTTTCGCCGAAACGATCTTCTGTCGTTCGGCATTCCCGTGATGCTGAGCGTTATGCCCAACTCACCAGGCCATGACTGGCCTGCGCATCCCGTTGCTCCTTCGCATGGAACGCGATTCGATCAGATACACACCTGAGCGAACGGATTGGGAATCGACGAAAACGAGGGTCGGGTGAAGTCATGGTGTCATTTTTTTATGAGTTTTCATGCTGCAAGGATATCCGGACCTGGCAGAGTGATGACGAGCGTCGGTAGGCGCACAAAAAACCCGCCAGAAGCGGGTGGGTTGTCTCTTTTCTATAGAGGTTTGCTCGGGATCGACCCCGCGGAATCAGTGGATCAGCCTAGGAGCTGGAGCACTTGCTGAGATTGCTGGTTGGCCAGTGAGAGCACACTTGTGCCAGCACTCTGCAAGATTTGCGCCCTTGTCAGCAAACTGGTCTCGACTGCAAAGTCTGCATCACGGATCACCGATCGGCTTGCGGTCAGGTTCTCGAATGCAGATTGGAGCGATCGGCGGTTGGTATCGAGCACATTTCGCTCGAAGGCACCCAATCGACCACGCAGGATCGAAACATCGTCAATCGCCTTGTCCACAATATCTGAAAGCACCGAGAAATCTTGTCGCCCTTGGGCAGCATCGAGGGAGTTGACATTGCCGGTGGTCAAGGAGGAGAGGTACTCAAGCCCGCCATCGACCAAGACCCCGCCCAAGCTCTCAGCCGAGGTTGATTGGATACCGATGTTGGTCTGCTGGAGCGCGGTGATATCGGGACCAAGCTGGAAGAGTGCACCGCCACCGGTGATGGCAAATGTGGATGAGGTCAGTGTCGGATCGGTCGCAAAGTCTTCATTGAGAAGCAGTTCCATGCCCAAGGTGGGCGAGTTGATCGAGATTTCAAGTCCATCGCCGTTGGCGAGGATGCCGTTGATGAGTGCGGTGACATTGGCCCCTTCATCACGATCAGATGGCGTCAGGCTTGCTTCTCCCCATGGGACGCCCCCCGCGGGGATTTCGGCGTTGCCATCGAGCATGAAGAGGTTGAAGTTGCCTCCCGATGCCGGTTCGTCAATGCGTTCAACACTGACAAAGGCGTTTGATCCATACTCGGAAGAGCTAAAGACGATTCCGGAGTTGGCATCGCCATTGATGAGTGATGCTTCGACCCCGGTGACAGCGGTCAGGCTATTGACGGAGTTGACGACCGATTGGAATGTCTGTCCTGATGTGAGCAAGAGTTCGCGCACACCTTCTGGCCCTCGGATTTGGATGGTGGTACTCGACAAGATGATACCATCGGCACCTCCAGCGCCGCTGTTGTCGCCACTGAGGTAGAGGTTGCCCTTTTGCGCCGACGAGAGCACATCAACATCAACGCTGATTGTGGTCGAGCTGATAAAGCTTGCTGCGGTGATATTGGCGCTGGAGATTTCCGTTGCACTGATCCCGCTGGTGATGTAGTCGAGTGATCCATCGAGGAGTTTGAGCCCGCCGAAGGATGCGGTGTTGGAGATTCTGGTGATCGAGGCGATGGCGGAGTTGATTTGAAGCTGGTTGGCTTCGCGCTCCTCATCCGAGAGTGCCCCGGTATTGGCCGCCTCGACGGCGAGTGCCTTGATCGAGTTGAGCAGATCGGTGATTTCGGTGAGCGAGCCTTCGGTTGTCGCGATGACGGCACTGGCCCGTTCGCCGTTCTTGATTGCCTGCTGGATGCTCGAGATATCGGTGCCCAGCCGTTCTGATATAATCAGCCCGGCGGGGTCGTCCTTGCCTCGGTTGATACGAAGCCCGGTTGACAATCGTTCGAGGCGGGTTTGCAGATCGAGTCCAGAACGATTCAACCGTTGCTGTGCGATCATACTCGGGATGTTTGTGTTGATTCTGGTCATGGCAATCCTCCGTGATTGCGTTGCTCATACCCCATCGAATATGGGGACGATGGGTTTAAGCGCTGTTTTTATCCTGAGACGGTGATGATGACTCTGATGATGTAAATGGACGAACCGTGGTCGCTCCGAGCGAAGCCGCGGGAGATTGAATGGCTGGTGGCTTGGCGTCTTGGCGCACTGCGCGCCGGGCCGGGCCTGGTTTGATGGTTTGTGCGAGCGAGTCAAGGTCGGTTGTCCCGAGCTTGGCCGCCTGCGTATTCTCGCGTCGGATCGCGTCGTACACTTCTTTGCGGTGCACCGCGATCCTCGTCGGCGCGTTGATTCCCAGGCGGACCTTGTCCCCCCGGATATCAACGATAGAGATTTCGATCTCATCGCCGATCATGATTGTTTCGTCACGCTGCCTTGAGAGCACAAGCATGCGTTCACTCCTTGCTCTCTGTTCGTCTGGGCGTGTGCTCGCCAAGACGGAGGTCGAGTTCTTCCGATCCCTGGTCGTTCAACCCGGGGTCATCGTGGTGAGACCGATCACACTGCGCAACGAGTGCGCGTACACAAGAACGAGTCTGCGTGATCGGGCCCGGTTCGCTTACGCCGAGGCGGTCTGCGTTGAGTTCGATGCCACACGCATCAGTGGGTGACGAGTGGTCCAGCGTTTATCCGCCAGAACCATCTGCTCGCCCACCTTGGTGAGTGTGTTGATAATCAAAGGCCCCTGGAAGTTGCCGGTGAGCTGATCGCCGATCTTGTTCACAATCACAAAGACCTGCGCATCTTCGAGCTTGCTGATCTTCAACGATTCCATCTGCTCTGGGCGGATGGGCACGGAGAAATCCTGCTCGAAGAATGTAGGGTCTGTGACAACGAAGGCGAGATCAGGATCATCGACACTCTGGAGCCAGAAAAAACATGCATCGTCACCAGGCTGAAGCAGACAGAATGTGATTCTGTCGCCAAATCCAAGCAACCCGTTGGGGAATGTAATCACGCGGTCCTCCGCGATGTCGATTACACCAAATCGTGTGGTCCGCACTTCCATTGTGCGCTCCAATCATTTCGGCCGGTGAAGTTCAGATCGACGCCGACCTCCATAGCCGGGCGACATCCTGTCTTGGTTCTCCGCATGGCCGACAAGCGGAAACCTCGATCCAATCTGCCCGCGGGGCTTTCACCCGGCGAGCCTTTTCCATATTCCACCGGATTACCCGATGAAATCGAGCAATGACCGAGACTGCGTCTGGGCGATCACGCTCATCGTTGCCTGAAGCTGAAGCTGGAGCTGGGAGAATCTCGACGATGCCTGGGCATAGTCCAAATCTCGGAGCTGGCTCCGCATAGAAAGGTCAAAGATTTGTTTGTCCTCTTGACGCATCACTTCGGTATCAATCCTTCTGGCATAGCCGCCGACGAGTGCCTGTGACTGGATCAGCTCGTCGAGGGACTCTTCCATATTGGATGACGCAATTCCGATGCCAAGTGTGTCATCGTTCCGAAGTGCCTCGGCAAGATCGAGCAAATGGGTAAAGAGGTTGTTCACACGCACTTTGGCGCGATCCTCTGAGGTCAGCGTGTTGCCGCCATTGGAGCTCGTCGCATCGAGAAGCCCCAACTGCTCGGCTGCGGCGGATTTGCCCGCGGAGATCGTCAAAGGACCCGAGACAAGCAAGGCCGATTGTGTGAACTCGATCCCGTTGGTTGTGGAGCTCAGCTGGGCTTCAAAATCACTTGCCGGGCGAAGGGCCGCGATGAGCTGCGTATTTGCCTGGGTATTGATGGCATCGATGAGTGTCCCTACCGTGGCGATATCTGCGGGCTGGAGGTCGATGGCGATCTCGAACCCGTCGCCCAAGGTGATGGTAAAGTCTGTATTCTGGGCCGGATCGCTTCCTGTGGCGATTTCGATCCCGTTGCCGTCATTGAACACCGAAATCGGGGTGTCATTGGCAAATGAACGGATACCCAAGAGCGTTGCGGTGTCATTGCCGCCTGCAACCTCAGCGATGGACATGGCCAGGTCATTGGTTCCTGCGGTTTCAGTGATTACATTGAGCCCGCGTCCATCTTCGCTGATCTCGACACGAACGCCGGTGCCTGATGCTTCGATTGCGCTGCGGATATCGCCCAGGGTGGTTGCGCCCGAGAGATCGACGCTGGTGCTTTGCCCGTTGGTGTTGAGCTGGATTTGATCGAGGGCGTTGCCTCCGAGTCCGTTGAGCTCGGCGATGGGGGTGGTCCAGGTCAGCTGTGGGTCGAGATCGAGCCCGGTGCCGGCCGTGGAAGTAAAGGGGACCGCGGGATTTTGGACGATTCCCAGGTCTGCCCCGACGGTCGAGCCCAGCGAGTCGAAGAACTCGAGATCCCCAGCCGGGATATCAAAGTCGAGGGCGCCCCCAGAGACACCTACACCTCCGGGCCCCAGGATGGTAACGCCGTTGTCCGCTTCGTATTGGATGATTGCTGCTTCGATGGTGTCGGCGACATCGCCGATGGTATCGGCATTGGTGATATCCACCGAGACGCTGACGCCTGCGTTGAAGCTCATCGAGAAGACGCCCTTGGAGATTCCGAGCTGTCTTGCGCCATTGAGGTCTGCCAGGCGTGTGTTTTCGGTGAGGTTTGGGTCGAGATCGACGGTGCCTTCGATGCGGTTGGAGAGTGCGCCGATGGCATTATTTGCGCCGATGGTGATCGGGACATCCGATGCACTCCCGAGTGCAGCGAGCAATCCGCCTCGTTCGCCTGAGAATCGGTATCCGCCGTTGAGGAACTCGACGGGCGGGGTATCGGGCGCGGTGCCTCCAAAGACATACCCGACAAGCGATTGGGAGTTGGAGATGTTGAAGAGCGAGTTGATGAGCGAATCAATGACCACCGCTTGTCCTCGCCGAGATTCAGGGTCTGCGGGGGTCGAGAGCTGGTCAGATGCGATGGCAAGGGCCTCGTCGATGAGTGACTTTGCATCGCCGAGGGCGTTGTCGAGTGTGCCCAGCGAGTTGCCTGCAAACTCGAGGTTTTTGAGAAGTTGTTCGGTGTATTCAAGCCGAGCATCGAGTGTCGAGATTGTCGCGCTGCGGATCGGGTCATCTGAGGGGCGCAGGATATCGAGCCCGGTGGCGAGTTGTTCGTTGAGTCTGGAGATATCGAAGTTGGTCCGCCCGAGCGCATTCATCGAGTTCTGCGTAAAGAGCAGCGTTGGTGAGCGGGAATAGCTTGTGGGGAAGGTGGACATGGTGATTCCTCGGTGCTTTGGGTGGATGCTTTGTCAGACGAGTGCGAGGAGTGTGTCGAACATTTCTTGCGCGGTGGTGATGACCTGGGCAGCCGATTGGTACTGACGCTGATAGTTCATCAGGTTCATGGATTCTTCGTCGACGCTCACGCCCGAGACGCCAGCGCGTTGCCCGTCGAGACTCTCACGGACGAGCCGATCGGCATTGGCATTGGTGCGGGCGGACCCTGTTTTCACTGCGATATCTTGGGCCTGCTGGGCCCAGAATTTGGTGACCGACAATCCGCCAAGCCCGTCGGCCGCGGTATCGGTGAGGTTTCCGATCGCCAAGGCGGTGCCGTTGGCGATAAACTGATCGCCTTCCATCCGCCCGAGCATCACGGTGAGGTTTTCGCGGACAGCGATGGTGTTGGCGCTGGTGCCCTCGAAGAAGCTGTTGACGCCCATTGTGGCGAGGACATCGGCGCTGTCTTCTGAGAATGCGAACGAGAATCCGGGTTCGGCCTCGATCACAAGGCGACCCGAGGGATCGAACGAGGCGGTGATGCCATCGATACTGTCGAGCTGAGCGCGGATATCCTCAGCACTGGTGTCGTCTGCAAACCCAGGCACCCCGGCGTTGGTGAGTCCGTCGAGATCAATGTCGATCTGCACTCGCGAGCTCGTATCGCCATTTTTGACATCAATATAGAACGACCCGTTGCTCGCTGCGAAGGGGAGATCGGCAAATGTCGCGTTGTTGGGGTCATTGAGCGCCAGCGTCTGGTCGCTCGTTGCGATCTGAAGCGTGCCCGATGCGTTGGTCAACCAATCCTTGTTGATCCCTGTCGCATGAAGCTTGTTGGTCTCGAAGATGAGCTGGGCAGCGAGGGTATCGAGCTTTTCGAGTGTGGAATCGATGGCGCCATCGCGCGAGGCGAGCAGCCCGCCGATCGACCCGCTGGTGACGGGCAGGGGGGTTGAGTCGGCCGCGATCTCGACGCGCACGGTCAGGGTGTCGCCTTCGGTGATGCGTGTGACCTCGATGCCTCGGTTGCGTGTGCCTTGAACGATCGGTGCCGAGCCTGAGTAGATGTCGTATCCGCCCGAGTTGGTTTCGACGACGGTGACATCCATAAGCTGGGCGAGTTCGGTGACGATCTGATCGCGTCGATCTCGGAGTGATCCTGCTTCTGCTGCTCCGATTTCGTTGCTGGTGATGACGCCATTGATCGAGGCGATTTCATCGAGGATCGAATCAGCCCGCAGAACCTGCGCGTCGATCTGTTCTTCGAGCTGCTGGCGTTGCTGGACCAGATCGGTCTGCATGTTGCGGATGAAGGCGGCGAGTGACTCGCCCTGGTTGACAAGGTTGGCCTGCGAATCGAGCAGGGTGGTCGCTTCGGTCCATGTGTTGAAGAACGAGGAGAGCTGGGTGGACATATCGAACTCGGTACCCTCGTTGAGGATGGTTTCGAGCTGCGAGAGGACATTGAGTTGTTGGGCGCTGGAGTATTCCTGGGAGTTGCTGTTCCAAAGTCGTTGCTGGAGCGCCTCGTCGATTTGTCGGCGGACTTCGTTGATCGCGACGCCCTGTCCGACCTGGTAGGGGTCCGATGCGCGCCCGCGGACGGCTGCGAGCAAGGCGATCTGGCGCGTATACCCGGGGGTGGCCGCGTTGGCCATATTCTGGGCGGTGACCTGGAGCCCAAGCTGGGAGGTAATCAGTGCCGAGCGGGCGATCTGCATCGTGGATGTCAGACTCATGTCGTCTCCCTTTCGTTGTTATTGAACCAGATCCAATGAACTGACGACCTGTGATTGCGATGGGGCGACAGCCCCTCGGTGTGAATAGGTCCCGGCATGTGATAAGGACGCGCCGACTTGCTTGATGAGCCCGCGCATATGATCCGCGAGGTTCTCGCTTGCCTGGCGCACGGCGTCTTGCTCGTCCTTGACTCGAACAATCAGCTCGCGGAGTCTGGTTCGGCGTTGTCCGATCCGATCGCGGTCGTTGGTGTTGAAATGCTCCATGAGCTCATCGAGCGATGCCAATGAGCCGTGGTCTTGGGTGATCATCGTTCGCCGGGCATCTTCGATCTGGGCGATGCGCATGAGCACCTCGCTTGTTTTCATGGTGATCTCGTTGAGCTCCTGGACCGAGGCATGGGCCAGTGCGTCCTTGTGGGCTTTGGCGAGTTCGATGAGTGCGAGGTGCTCGGTTTCGAGCTGCCCGAGCATGGCATCGAGCCGATTGGTGTCGATGGCGCGATCGCTTGATTCGCGATCGGAGCTTTGGTGGGCAGGTTGGAAGGTGTGGTGCGCGCGTTTCATTGATGAATACCCATCTTGGTTTATCCCTCTGCGTTCATCCCTCTCCTTGCTCAGCCCTCGATATCCAGAGGCTTTTCATTGGCTTGAATCTCAGGCATATTGCGCAAAAGCTGGGCGGTGATTCGCTCGACAAGCGGGAAGTTGGCCGCGTGGACGATTTCGTCAGCGAGCTTTGTATCGAGCAGCGATGCGAACTGCTTTTCAGCGTTGCTGGGTCCAAACGGTGGGGGGGTGTCGTTGGATTCGCGCACCTGCTTGAGGATTGGCTCGATGAAGGTGGTCGAGACCAGCCCTTCTGCTGCCTTGCGCGCCCGCAGCGCTGAAGTTTCGGGTTCATCGCCCTCATTGGGCTTGGTCGCGATGCTCAAGGGGTTGGTGTTTGGAGTTGAGAGTGGGTTGGTGTCTTTGGGGGGCTGCTTGCCGGTATCGACCGCCGGGCGCGATGATGGAATCGGGGGGATCGGCGGGATGCTCGTGCGTGTGTTGATGGTGTTGCTCATGGTGTGTTCCTCTTGCTTATTTCTGCGTTTATTCCTGCCCGTCGATGATCAGGCGGGCATGGAGTTTGCCTGTTTGATGGAGCTTTTGGAGAATGCTGATCTGTTCCTTGACCGGGATATCGAGCTGGTCGAAAGCTGCGATCAGGTCTCCGAGCCCGGTGGTCTCAGGTGCTGGTTCGTTGAGGGGGTCAGCGGTGCCCAGCTCACTCACAGGCGGGGCGGTGGTGGAGATGCTCATATTGGGCAAGGAAATGAATGCCCGGGAGACCTGAACATTTCCGGTGATGACGATGATCCCGGCGCGTGTATCACAGACCACCTTGGCGGGGAGTTTACGAAGTGCGCTCGAGATGTCGGTGTTCATGATGTCGCCGAAGAATGAAGCGGGGTCTTCGCGTTCATTGATAGGCACGCGCACGCGGATGGTTCGTGCGTCGAGGGGGGTTGCGATCGCCTGGTTGAGCCTTGTCGCGGTGAGGAGGTATTGCTGGTTGATCTCCGATGCGATGGTTGAAGCTGCGCCCCAGCTCGAGAAGTTCGAGTCGATGATCAGATCGAACGAACCTGCGATGCTCGGGGTGGTGTTGATATCGCGCACCATCTGCGCTCCGTTGGTGATCCGAGCAACGGTGGGGGTTTCCTCGTCGGGGATCGAGAGGAGCCCTTGGGCAAAGGCATAGACTGGGGATCCTGGTTTGGCAATCATCGGCGAGACCATCAGGACGCCGCCTTCGAGACTTTTGGCCGAGTTGATGACCGAGATGGTGACATCAAACTGGTCGTCAGTCTTGGCACCCTCGCGTGGAACTCGGGCAGTGACCATCACCAGGGCAGCCGATTTCGACGAAGAGAGATCGTCGATACTCACCGGATTACCGAGCTTTTTGAGCGCCTCAGCCAGCGGGCGCGCCATGGCAAGCTCGGAGCCCGAGTCGCCCGTGCCGTTGAGTCCAACGACGAGCCCGAGCCCTTGGACAACCGAAGCGCCCTGCCCTTTGACCCGCGAGATTTCCCGCAGGGTTTGTTCCGCAGAGAGCTCGAAAGTACAAAGCCCAAGCAGCACGACAAAGATGACGATCCATCGTCTCATAAATAGATTCCTTCCACGGGCACTTACGCGAAGGGCGTGCCAACCCAGGCGAGGATGGATCAGGGGGTGGGAGAATGTGCAAAGCTCGAAAAAAAGCACCCATCTGGGTGCCTTGAGATCGCATTGGGAGATCGCATTGGGAGCTCGCATTGGGAGCTCGTGTTGGGAGCAGTGTGTTTATCGACGGAGCCGACGGTATGCACCCAACCCGGCGAGCATGCCCAGTCCAGCCAAGGCTGCCGGTGGAAGTGGAATGACCGAGACGGTCATGTTGTCGATTCCGAGGCTTTCGATTGTGCTCAGGTTGGCCCAGACGATTCGGATGTCCATGTTCGTGCCGTTGAGTCCGGAGATATCTGCGGTGAAAGTTGTAAAGGCGTTGGTGATCGCGACGCCATTGACTGTGGGGGTTCCAAAGTTCACGCCATCCGAGTCGGCAGCGAAGATGTCGATCCAAGCGCCCCCATCCACCCGGTACTCGAAAGTGACTTGGCTGGTGGCGATCCACAATGGGGAGGCACTTCTGGTTGCGAGGTCGATGGCGAACTGGAGGTTGGTTTCGCCGGTGATGTCGAATGAATCGGTGGTGAGTGTCGGCGTTCCCAGTGTTGCGTGTCCGAGGAACCAGTCCGTATTCATGGAAGAAATGAAGGAGCCGGTTGTATTGGTGTAGCCTGAGCCTGCGAGTGTCGAGCTATCGGTATAGATGAAGTGGGCGTAGTGGGGGGTTACAATGTACTGGTTGGTTGTGGTGTATCCACTTTCAGGAGTCTCGAAGTCCTGTGTATAGAGCACGGTACCTGCAGCTGCATTGCCCGCCAAAGCGGCGCATGCCGCCAACGAAATCAGGGAAATATTCATGGAAGGTTTCTCTCTCTCTTCTCTTTTTTCTCTTCTCTCTTCTCTCTTGATTCATCGCCCAACAGAGGGGTCCCCCGAGCGCACACACAACACTTGCAAATGGGGTGCCCATGTACAGGAGCACGGATTATATCGGAGCCTGATGGGTGATACAAGTCAATTCTGAGGGAATTGGCTTGTGGATGGCTCAGAATGCGAAAATGGAGTCGAGCACGCGGGTGATGAGTCCCTTCTCGGCGACATCCTTGAGGCTGCCTTCGTTTTCAAGGATGATGTTGAGGTCGGCGAGCTGGCTCGAGAGGATCGTGTTCTGGGCGGTGACATCTTCTTCGCGGGCGAGTCCGGAGAGGACAAGAACCGAGATTTCCTGGTCTTTGGCGATTCTTTTGGTTGCTTCGAGAACCAGTGTGCCGTTGGGTTTGACTTCGAGGACTTTGGCGGTGATGCGTGCGGAGAATCGGTCTTCGCGTTCGTAGTCGCCTTCGCCTTTGAATCGTCTTTTGTTGGTCAGGTCGATCAGATCGGTGTTGGCGGTATCGCCCGAGCGGACTCGGAGTTCGAGGAGCTGCATGAGATCGACCAGGGCGTCAATGCTGGCTTGGGATTTGGATTCTTTTTTGGTATTGAGCGATTGCGAGCTCGTCTGGGAAGAGTTTTCGTCGATGATGATGGTGATGATGTCGTGTTTTTTGATGATCCGGGTTTCGGGCGCGGAGATGAAGTGAAGGGAGACCTCTTCGAGCAAGATGACGGGTTGGGAAGCATCGGGGGAGGTCTCTTGCTCAGCCTGGGTGAGGTACAAGCTCTGGGCGTGGGCGTGGTGTCCGGTGAGGAGCGCAAGTGTCGCCAGGGCAGTTTGCAAGGATGATTTTGAGATTGATTGGCGTATTGATTTGAACATCTATGATCCTTGGGTGGGGATGGATTGGCTGGTTTTTTGGGGGTTTTTGACGATGACGACTCGGTTTGGGCCTGCGACGCGGGCGGTGAATCGGTTTTTGCCATCGCGTGATTCGAGTTCGATGAGCTCGCCGAGTCTGCCGTTGTTGAGTGCCCGGACGCTCATGGTCACCGAAACCGATCCTGAGAGGCTCCGCGCCGAGACGATCCGGTTGCGTTTGACGAGGATGGGCTGTTCGATCATGGAAACGAGCAGGATCGAGCCCGGGTCGATTGTTTTTTTGCAGGCCTGTCCGAGTGATTGCTCAGGATCGGCGATCGGAACCATCGGCGAGATCCACCGGGTTTCGAGCACCGTGTGCTCTGCATTGATCAGTTCGTTTCGACGGATCTGGGCGGTCGATACGCGGACGAGGCGCTTGACCTGGACATCGAATCGGATGGATGTCTCAGCGATGAGCTGCTCGTTCTCATAGATAACAATCTCACAGCTGATCGTCTTGGACCGACCGATCTCGTTGAGGATCACAGTTTTCCCCTCGATTGGGGTGTTGAGCAGGTCCTGGTCGCGCTTGCGTTGGCTGAAGATGATCCGGGTTGAATCGGCATCGCTCTTGAGCCAGGGGCGGGCATGGACCCAGCGTTCGATCTGATCGCGCAGGATTGGCCCGGAGGGTTCGGGGGGGATCGGGGCAGCTTTGGTCGGGTTCGATGATGCCTGGGCATGCACTCGGCGGGTGATCGCGACTTCGTTCCCATCGAGGATGATCGAGCCTTGGCGGATTCCGGGCGATTGGGCGATCAGATCGCGGAGGGTGCTGGCTTTGATCGACGACCAGGTCTGGGCAGCGACGGGATGAGCGGTCTGGACTCGAAGTGCTTTGAGGACATTGGTTTGTGGGCCTGAGATGGTGGCGAGATCGCCGAGGGTAATCGCGGCATGATCGGAGGTGAGCCGAACAGTCGAATGGAGTGATACGGTGGTGATTGCGCTGGTATCGCTGTGCTCATCTGCCAGACTCTGCGCTGGGCACAGCCCGAGCATAAGCAGGACTGCCAGGTGTGCGATCAGGGTGGAGAGGCGATTGGGCATGATGCTTGTTCTTTTATGGGCTTGGGTTATCGACGGAGCTGGGCGACGGACTGGAGGGTTTCGTCGGCTGCCCGGATCGCCTGTGAGTTCATCTCGAAGGCCCGCTGGGTGCGGATGAGTTCGATGAGTTCTCGCGAGGGATCGACATTGGACCCTTCGAGCATTCCTCCTCGAACGGTACCGAAGTTGTCTGTCCCGGGGATGCCTTCGATGGGTGGTCCTGATGCGGCGCTTTCGGTCCAGAGGTTGGTGCCGACTTGTGTGAGCCCGGCGGGATTGATGAAGACCGAGAGTTGGATTTGCCCGACTTCAGTAGGAACAGCAGTGCCCGGGAGCGATGCAAAGATTCGCCCTGATGCATCGACCGAGATATTTTCTGCGGTCGGTGGGATGGTGATTTCGGGATCGAGGATTCGTCCATCGGAGTTGGCCAGGACGATGGTGCCGTTGGAGTTGAGGACGAAGTTGCCCATGCGTGTGTAGGCGAATCCGCCCTCGCCCAGGTCTGTTTCGACCGCGACTTTGAAGAACCCGCGCCCTTCGATCATCATATCGAGTGGCGAGGTACCGGGGATGGGTGGGCCTTGGGTGAAGTCTTGTTGTGTGCCACTGACGCGGACCCCGAGCCCGACATAGAGCCCGGTGGGGCGTTGGTCGCCGTTGTTGTTTTCGGTTCCGGGCTGGGCTCGTTCGATATAGAGGAGGTCTTCGAAGTTGACTCTTGAGGACTTGAAGCCTTCGGTGTTGACATTGGCGAGGTTGTTGGCGATGACATCGAGGCGGGTGTCGAGGGCCCGGAGTCCGGATGCTGCGGATTGCATTGCAAGTACGGCCATGGTGTAAACCTTTGTTTAGTCGTTGTTTATGGTCGGCTTAGCCGATTCGTCCGAAAGTATTGATTGCTCGTTCGATGAGCCTGTTTTGCAGGTCGATCATCCCGATATTGTTTTTGGCTGAGCGTGATGCGTTCTGGATTTGCATGAGTGCGTCGATCTCGTTGACGCCTGAGCCTTCGAGCATGTATTGGTTCAGCGAGCCCGACGCTTCGATCAGCGAGAGCGGGGCACCTGATGGTGATCCAAAGAGTCCTGCACCGAGTTTGGTGAGGATCGAGCGATCGGGGACATCGCTGATTTGGATCTGGTCGATTGGTGCGCCGCCTTGGAGGATGGTTCCGTCTTTTTGGACGAGGATATCGCCTTGGGTGATGTCGATGTGGATGGGGGAGTTGCCTGTAGAGAGGACGGGTACGCCTGTGATCGCCATGACGAGCTGGCCATCGGAGTTGACTGCGAATCGTCCATCGCGTGTGAGCGATGGGTTGGAGGGATCACCGACGACGAAGAACCCGTCACCTTGGATGGCCATATCCCATTGCGAGTCTGAGGTTTCGAGTGTGCCTTGCGCAAAGTTGATGCGTGTTTGCGCAGAAAGCACGCCTCCTCCGAGTTTTTCGAGGAGTGTATCGGAGGCGAGGTAGGGGAGATTGTCTTCTTGGCGGGCAGCCAACCGGTGCATGGTGCCTGTGAGGATGGGTTTGAATCCGGTGGTGTTGGCGTTTGCGAGGTTGTTTGTGAGCGCATCTTGCCGATGAATCCCTGCCAATGCGCCTGAAGCGGAGATTTGTAAGCCGTAGTCCATGCGATGTCCAATCTCGGGCCTTGGCCCTGTTCATCCGTGAACAGCAGCCACCCGTGCTGGGAGATACACAAATGGCGTGCCAGATGGGGAAGGCAATGGCAGTAGGCAATAGGCAATGGGGGGGGCGGGTGCCACGGCTTGACCGTCTTCGGCAAGCCGTGTCTTCGTGAAACCTAAGCAATCTAAGACACGGCTTGTCCGCTACGCGGATCAAGCCGTGGCACCCGGGGGGAGGGGATTCAGGGGTCGGGGATTTTGGAGGCTTCGGCGTCGATGGGCTTGATGAGGGCTTCTTTGAAGAGTGCGTCGATGGCAGCGGGGTCGGTGAGTTTGTCGGGGTCTTGGAGGTTGTATTTGAGCATCGCGTCGATGCGCAGGAGGTAGATGCGGATGGCTTTGACGGGGTGGTCGGATTGGATCAGCTCGAGGGTGCGGGCAGCGAGCCTGTGTTTGGACTCGGCATCGAAGCGGAACTCTCGCCAGGGTTCGAGCGTGTCGGCGATGGCGCCCCAGTGGGTGTGGTGGATATCCGAGCCGGCTGCGGAGTGATGGAACTCGTGCATGAGCTGCCAGTCGGGGGCGTCCGATGGGCCCTGGCTGATCCATGCGGGGAATGTGTCGGAGGAGATGGGGATTTGAAGGAAGATGTATCTGGTGGTGCGGATCTGGGCTCCGCGCGGATCGAACTCGATGACGGTGCGAAGCCCCAGCGAGAGCCCGACGAGGATGAGTAGGATGAAGAACCCGGCGATGTAGGGGATGGCTTTGGAGGCTTTGGGTTTCATGGGGAGATTGTAGAGGGGGCGATGGGGGAGATTGCAGAATCTGGGTGCCACTACTCGCCCGAAGGGCGCAGTAGTGCGGAAGGCCAGAGGAGTTTGAAGACACTACTGCGCCCTTCGGGCGAGTAGTGGCGCCCGGACTTGGAATCATTGAAGACCCGGCTCGGCGAGCCGGGCCACCGGGGGGGTTAGATCACAAACTCGGTTTCGCTCAGTGTGTCGTTGACCTTGGTGAGCCAGTCTTCGTAGCCTGCGCGACCCATGAGCCCGAAGGTGGCCTTCTTGCCGGTTTCGACGGCCGGTTGGTCGTAGGCGTCGATGTTGAGCATCAACCCGGCGTAGCTCGTGGCGATCTGCCAGAGCATGATGAACTCGCCGACATGGTGGGCGTCGATTTTGGGCATCTTGATGGTGTAGTTGGGGCGTTGGGAGTCGATGAGCGCGTACTCGGTGGCTCGTTTCTCGGCGTTGAGGAGATCGACCATGCGTTTGCCTTCGAGGTATTCGATGGCTTCGACGCCCATGCCGGTGGGGATGGTCATGTTCTGGTCGTCGCCGAAGTCTTGGACTTCGATGAAGCCGATGACTTTGTCGTTCGGGCCTTCGCGGTAGAGCTGGACCTGGGAGTGTTGGTCGGTGGTGCCCAGGGCGGAGATGGGGGTGAAGCCGGTGAAGACGGTTTCGCCTGCTTTGTCGAACTTTTTGCCCAGCGATTCGGCCCAGAGCTGGGCGTACCAGTCGCCCAGGAGCTTGAGCGAGTTGGCGTAGGGCATCAGGACATGGTTCGTCTTGCCTTTGCGGGTGCCGAGCTCGACCAGGAGCAGGGCGAGCATGGCGGCCGGGTTCTCGGTGAGGTTTTCGTTGGCGCAGCGTTGGTCCATGGCTTGTGCGCCATCGAGGAGTGCTTTGATGTCGATGCCACAGGTTGCGGCACTGAAGAGCCCGACGGGGGACAACACAGAGAATCGCCCGCCGACGCCTTCGGGGACGGGCAAGGTGGTGATGCCCGCCTGATCGCAGATGGTGCGCATGGTGCCTTTTTCGGGATCGGTGATGGCGATGATGTGGTGGGCCCAGCGTGAGCCGACGGCTTCTTCGAGGATTTTGCGGATCATCATGAACTGCGAAGCGGTCTCGGCGGTCTCGCCTGACTTGGAGACGACATTGAAGAGGGTGGCTTTGGGATCGCAGAGCTTGAGGATGGAGTTGAGGTTGGATGGATCGACATTATCGACGACAAAGAGGCGTGGGCCGGGGCGGTCGGCTTTGGGGAGCAGGTTGTAGGTTGGTTCGTTGAGGGCGGCTTGGAGTGCGATGTTGCCCAAGGCTGAGCCTCCGATGCCCAGGACGATGATGTTGTCGAATCGCCCTTCGCATTCGTTGGTGATGGCTTCGATGGCGTTGAGGTGGAGCGAGCGCATGGGTTCGTCAGCGAGGGTTCGCCAGCGTTCCCACCCGGTGCCTTTGGATTCGTTGAGTTGCCGAGTGAGGGCAGCGATGCCCTTGGCCTGGTCGCCATCGGGGTGGACGCGGGCGGGGTCGAGCCCGTGGGGGCCGACGCGTGGGGAAAGGCAGTTGGCATAATCGAGTGTGAGCATGGGTATAGGGTATGCCTATTGCGGTGAGCTGGGCACGAAAGGGGAATCATTGATGAAGGTTCGAGTTGTGGGTGGATGTCTCGGTGATGGGGTCTAGGCTTTGGCATGATTCACCCCTGGCATGATGTCCGACCCGGTATCCAAGAGCTTGCGCTCCCTTCGCACTTCCGCTCGATTATCGAGATTCCCAAGGGATCGAGCAATAAGTACGAGCTCGATAAGCAGACGGGGATGCTGCGTCTTGATCGGGTGCTGAGCTCGGCGGTGTATTACCCGGCCAACTATGGGTTTATCCCCCAGACGCTTGCGGAGGATAATGACCCTTTGGATGTGTTGGTGTTTTGTGCGGAGAAGGTGCCGACGATGTGTATCTGCGAGGCCCGGGCGATCGGGGTGATGACGATGATCGATGATGGTGCTCCGGATCACAAGATTATCTCGGTGCTGATCCATGATTCGGAGTTTGAGGAATACCAGACAATCAAGGACTTCCCCAAGCACACCTTCAAGATGCTCAAGCGGTTCTTCGAGGATTACAAGCAGCTCGAGGGCAAGCAGGTGGAGGTTGATGAGATTCAGCCTGCGGAGTTGGCCCATGAGATTATCGAGGATTCGTTGAAGCGGTATTCGGCTGCGAGGCAGTCTGGGGAGCTTTGAATCGAGCATCACGGGATCAATAGCTACGGAAAAGGCTGCACCAGACGGTGCAGCCTTCTTTATAGACGCAATAGACGCAGGAGCGTGTGGCTCTGTTAGCGGATAAGTGTGTTCATCGTTTTGATATCGCTGATATCAACCTGGCCATCATTGTTGAGATCAAGCTCGAGCGATGGATTCGAGACAAAGTCCTGCATGAACTTCATGAGGTCGGCAGCATTGACTTGCTGGTCGCTGTTGAAGTCGCCGAGGAGTGGTTGAGGGGCAGCGGTGATGTTGTTGTTGGCGCATTCGGCTTCGTAGAGTTGGACAAGGTCTACACGAAGTGGGTCGGCAGCCTGTCCGATTTGGAGCGGTGTGGAATGGTTGGCGGTGATCCGGAGTTTCATTTTTCCGCTTTGCGTGTAGTTGTTGATTTGTGCTGAGCCGATTGGGAGTGCAAAGTTTTTCCAGACATTGATCTTCTTTCGATCGTAGACAGTCGAGCTTGCGGGGAGTGCGCTCTGGTCATCAAACGATCTTGACCAGTCGTTGGCGTATCCATCAGTGTCGGTGTCGCTGAAACTCACTCGTCTTGTCGAGTTGCTGTACCACTCGATTGGTGAATCGGTGATCGTCTGGTATGATGTTGTTTTGTAGTTGTAGATTTCGAGGGTGTAGCTGGCGTTGGCCCATGGGCCACCGCCAGCGATGACTTCGCAGACGAGGGTGTATTGGTCGCCGAGGGTTGTGATTGAGCCGATGTCGAACTCGGCAGAGAACTGAACGGTCGTATTCCCAACACCGATGTTTGGGTTGAGATCGAGTGCGTGTTCTTCGCTGAAGGTCAGTGATTCAACATCGTCAGCCGAGAGGGATCGGCTTTCGGTATCAAACCAGACGCTGTTGAGTGTGTATTCGTAGACTTGGCTGAGGAGGTCGTTGGTCGAGTCCCAGTTGTGCTGTCTTTTCTCGCTATTTGTATTCCCGTTGTTGCATCCGTCTTTGGTGGTGTAGTGCTCGTTGTTTGGATTGCCCCAAAACAGGATTTCATTTACGCCCTTGGCTTTGCACAGCGCGACGATATCGCGGACATTCTCTTTTGTTGTGATATAGAGGTCGTTTCCACTGCCCGGGCGATAGACGAGTGATCCCACACGGGTGATCCACGGGGCGATGTGCCGGGGTGCGCTAAAGCCGAGGGTGTCGAGTTCGGGGAAAGAGAAGATTTGGTGATCGAGTTGCATCCGTGAGTAGCGGATCCATGCTCTTGCTGCTTTCTCACTTTGGGTTGGGATGACAATTCCGGGATCAGGGTAGAAATCGCCCTCAAGTTCTTCTTCATGAAAATCACTTGGAGGATAGAGGACTGGCGACTGGATGCTTCCAGAGCCGAGTTGCTCAGTCTGTGCCCATCCAAAGGCTCTGTGTGGTGGCCAAGTTCCATGGACTACGCCTCGTTGAGTGTGGCTTGATTTGGGATAGGTGGTCGAGAAATAGACAGAGGTGTTGTAGTTGGACCACTTGGGATTACCCCAGCTGGGGTCGGTCAGTGGGTGATCGAATGCTGCTTCGAGTGAGCCGTCGGTTGATGTGTTCAAGATGCCGTTGTAGAGGTTGTACATTGGGTAGAACTCGAAGTCGAAGTGTGGTCTTTGGTGGGCATAGTTGCTTGCTTGGTACTGTGGAATTTCTGCATGATCGTCCGGGCGGTAGACTTGGTCTGCATCATTCCAGCCGAGCATAAATGCAAATGGCACATTGGTGAATACTTCGAGTGCGCTTGTCGCTGCGGGCGTGTTATCCCAAAGATTGTAGTTGCCGAACAGTTGTTCTGCATATACCCGTGGAGTATCGGACAAAACAGCCTCCATCGCACCGAGGTTGTCGAGGCTGTCGGCTCCATGTTGCCGTCCGCGCTCTTCGTCGAAGAAGAGGCGGATTGGGACTGGGAATGAGGGGATTTGTGCTTCGACCCGCGAGACGATTTCATCGGTGAGGTATTCGATGGCGGTGTCTGCGAGGAGGACGCCTTCGGTCCGCCATACGGAAGCCCGTGCGGGTGTTTCTGGTGATCCAATAAAGTTGGCCCATGGCTCTGCGACGGCATTTGCAGGCTTATCTTTCGGGTTCCATAGGATTATTGAATCGTCGAGATCGTCATCGGGGTGGTCGTGGAGGTCGAGGTTGCGGATATTGAGTAGGCAGATGGCGTATTGGCCATCTGCAATTGCGTCATTGCCGGAGGAGTTATAGCGAGACACGATTTCGTTGGCGATGACTTGAGCTTGCTGATCGAGGGATGTTGTATTTATTGAGCTGCCTGACAATGAGGAAGCCCAGAGTCGGTGATGAATCCACCGCTGCATGCTTGGGTGCTTGTAGGTGTCGTTTACACTCGAGTTGAGCTCCCACGCCCAAAATCGTTGGGTTTGCGAGTCATTGAGCCAGCCGTTTGTCGATGGTGCGATGGTGGAGTCGTCGAGGCGGACGCGCTGGCGGTCGATGGTGCCCTGGTCGTAAGTCCCCTGCCCAAAGGCATTGCCAGCCAAAATACAGACCGAGGCGATTGTTCGTGTTGATGTTTTTTGGGTTTTCATATTATGCTCCTTTTCTGAAAAACAACAAGATTGGCCTTGAAGGAACATATCATAATTGGAATTGTGTGCAAAGCTGTATGTTTTGGATTTGGTCAAAATTGTAATAAGAGCGGGGCGTATTGCGCACAAAGTGCGCGTGTGTTGCTCACGCATGTGCGGGCCTATCATCCTCGCATGTTTCCAGAAATCCAACGCGTGCTTTATACCCGGGATCAGATCGCTGAGCGTGTGAGAACGCTTGCTGACGAGATGGTCATTGATCTCAAGGCCGATCTGGCCAAGGACGGGCATACCGAGCTTGATGAGGATCGGGTGATTATCATCCCGATTATGACCGGAGCGATGATCTTCGTAGCCGATGTGGTGCGCGAGTTGCCGATGAAGTTGTCATTGGGGTTGGTGGCTGTGTCGAGCTATCCCGGCGAGTCGGTGCGATCGAAGGGGGCGCACTTTGCGACGGAGCTGCCGACGAATCTGGGGGGGAAACACATTATTGTGCTCGATGATATTTTGGATTCGGGGCAGACCTTAGCGTTGGTCAAGGAAATGATCGCCAAGCAGAACCCGGCGTCGTTGAGGCTTGGGGTGATGCTCGATAAGCAGACCGATCGAACCGTGGATGTGCATGTGGATTATGTGGGGTTCGAGATTCCTGACGAGTTCGTGGTGGGGTATGGGCTTGATTATAATGGGTACTACCGGAATTATCCGCAGATCGCGGTGCTGGATCAGTCGGCGATTCCTAAACGGTGAGCGGAGCCTGTGCAGACCTGTGCAGAATAGAAAACCGCCCGTGTTTGATGCACGGGCGGTTGTTTTTTGAACGGATTGTTGATTAGGCGCGTCTGCGGATGGTGCGGACACCTGCGATGCCGCCGAGCATGGCGAGCCCTGCGAAGGCAGCTGGCGGTATGGGCACGACATTGATGTTTGGCGCATCAAAGGTGATGCCGTCCATGGTGATGCTGAATGCCCAGTAGTCTTGGTTTGCTTCTGTCCAAGCTGCAAGCTCTGCGAGACGGTCGAAGCGGTCTGCATCGCCGACCATGGTGTCGCCGGTCCAGACTTCGTCGACACCGAGTGTCCCGGTCCAGCGTTCTGCCCACCAAGCATTGCCTGAGAGCCCGATGAATGCAATATACTCATCGGCCAAGCTGGTTCCGATGGAGCCGTCTGCTCGTACGCCGACGAGTCGGTTGGCGTCAAAGTTTCCGCCTGGGATGAAATCAATGTCGCCCCAGAATGAGCTCTCTACTCCATTCCATGAATAGCCATAATTTTTGGTTGCTGAAGCAAGCAAGGAGTTGTCCATGACCGAGCCATCATCGTTGGAGATAAAGTAGGCCCATGATGGACGGGTGCCATATTCGCCAGCGACTTCGACGCCATTGAGGTTCTCGAAGCTGGAGACATATGATTGCTGGCCGTTGACCGAGGTGATATTGGTGAATGCGCTGGCGCCTGAACCGGTGTCTGCGCCGCCGTTGTTGATCAGTGAGTCTTGGACATTGCTCCACATCTGGGCGTAGTTTACGGATCCAAACGCGTTTGGTGCAATGGTGCGGTAGTAGTCAACCTGGATGCCTGCTTGGGTTGCTCCAGCCAGCGTTGCCAGCAGTGTGCAAGACAACGAAAGTGTGAGTGTGCTTTTCATTCTTTACTTTCTCCTTTTCTCTCTTTTTGTGCGTAGAAGCGAAACCTCTGGGATGGTTGTCCGGTTCCGGTTGAATGGTTCCAGACAGGGGCTTGGATGAGTCACGCAAAAAAAGGCGACGACTGGTCACACCGAAGCAGGAAAGCACGCGCTCGAAGGCTCGGCCTTGTCTGTGCAGAATGGATGCAGGCAGTCCTCTCACTCGAATCCCCACGGCTCGGCCTACAACGGTCGAGTCCTCCCTCGAAGGCACCAGTGTCCTTCAAAGCCTTTCCCTGTTCAAGGGGAAACTCGCAAAATTTGAAGAATTTCGGACAAAAATGTATGAGAGCCGGGGCGTGGCCAAATGGAGTGGTGTTTGCCAGGGGCACCATGCTTTTTCAACCCGGGTTTTGAGTCAATAATAAGAAGCATGCTTTGAACGGGTCAGGAACGGTATGTGACTATGATTGATGAAGATGGTCCGCGATCTCCCTGCTACACAAAAGAATACACATCATCAATCTCGCCCGGATTTCATCCCCGCAGGTGAGCGGGTGCTGATTGATGACCGCCCTCATATTGCCTTTGTGGTGACGCAGATGTGGCGGTGGATTGTCGTCGGGCTTATCGCGTGGGGAGGCATGCGGTGGGTCGGGATGGCGATGGGGTCCCCGGCAGTGGTTTCGGGTGCCAATGGGGCATTGGTGATTGTTGGATTGAGGCTGGGGCTTGGATTGCTCGATTGGGGGGCAAGACGACACATCTTGACCGATGCGCGGATCATCGCCAGGTTCGGCATCCTGCGGAGTGTGACCACCGATATCCCGCTTCGGCGGATTCAGCATATCGTGATGGTGCGCCCGCCGGCTGAGCGGCTCTTTGGGATCGGGTCATTGGGGATCACGACGGCAGGCACTGGGTCGGTTGATCTGGTCTGGCGTGGGGTCGAGCATCCCCAGCAGGTGCTCGATACGATTCGGGCGCAGGCGGATCGAATGGCAGCATATGGACAGGGGAAACAAGTGACGCCTGTGATCGGAATCGTGGGGGGGATTGGATCGGGCAAATCGACTGTGGCGCGGGCCTTTGCCGATCTGGGGTGCGTGGTTTCGGATTCGGACGAGAGTGTGCGCGAGATTATGCGTGAGCCTGCGGTGGTTGCTCAGCTTGTGGAGTGGTGGGGGCGTGATATTCTGGCATCGGATGGGTCGGTGGATCGGTCGCGGGTTGCCCAGATTGTGTTTGATCGCCCATTCGAACGGCGGAAACTCGAAGCGCTGATCCACCCGTTGGTCCATCAGCGCAGGCAAGGGCTGATTGAGCGGGCGATTGAACAGGGGGTTCCGGGGGTGATTATTGACGCTCCGTTATTATTTGAAGCCGGGGTCGATTCGGAGTGCGATGCGATTGTTTTCGTGGATACGCCTTTGGAAACGCGGGCTGCGCGGGTCCTGGCGACGCGTGGGTGGGATGCTCAGGAGCTCGATAAACGAGAAAAAGCGCAGCTCGGACTTGAACACAAGCGAAAACGGGCCGATTATGTAGTAGCCAATATCGGCTTACCCGATGAGCTCGATGGCCGAGTCGCACGGGTGCTCGCTTCAATCCAGAAGGATTTGGCCAGAAGGATTTGAGGCATCGAGCATCGGGCATCGGGCGCCTGATCTGGTTCGTCTTCCAAACGACTCCTTTCCACCCGACTTTTGCTTTTTATTCGATGAGGCTGCCAAAGAACTCGGTAGCGAGCGGGGCGGGGCAGCAAAGAGCGGGCCGATTGATATAGTTCCAAACGCGGATCGTTTTCAAATCTGCGATTTCAGAATGCATCTGTTTTTCACAGTTCACAAACCCTTTTCCATCACGCATGTAGGATCGAGTCGAGCCATTGGCGAGGCGTATGCTTCGGGTGGTGAGACCAATGAGGATCAGTTCCATGGCCAAGTCCACCGAGGTTGTCGAAAAAGACGCCACCAAGACCGCATCGTCTACCAAGACAACCAAGAAAAAACGCACAACAAAGAAAACATCGACCAAAGTCGAAAAGGCGGGCACTGTGTCCGAATCCAAACCCGAGTCCAAAGTGGTCTCGAAGCTCCGCGCCAAGGCCGAATCAAAATCCGAAACCAAACGCACGCAAGATGCCAGGCCCAAGACTGAGCCTAAGCCCAAAGCAGAGCCCAAGCCCGAGTCTTCGGCAGGTTCTTCGTCGGGCTCCTCAGGTTCTTCAGGTTCTTCATCGGGATCGGCATCGACCGATTCAGGGGAATCGAACCGTGAGGGACGATCGAAAGCTTCCAATCGCAGTGGGGGCAGCGGGAGCAGCAGTGGGGGCAGTGGCGGCGGCAACGGCGGTGGGCAGCAGGAAAGTGAAGGTGGGAGTGGACGCAGGCGGAATCGGAAGAAACGGCGAGGGGCTTCAGGTGGCAATGGCGGTGGCGGAGGATCGCAGCGCAACAACCAGAATCAACGCCAACGATCATCATCGAATTTGTATCCATCGCATGTGTTGCCTTCGGACGAGCAACTCGAACGCGAAGCTGAGGAGCTCGAACGCATCGTGGCTGCAGCGGGTGGCAAGATCGAGGATGATGGGCTGACGATTTCTGATTTTCAGCGGATGGATCACGACGAGCTGATGAAGGTGGCCGACAAGGAAGGACTCGAAGAGTTCCATCAGCTTCCCAACCAGGATTTGATCTTCAAAATTCTCAAAGCCCGCGCTGCCAAGCAGGGGATCATGTTCGGCGAGGGGACGCTTCAGATTATGGCTGATGGGTTTGGGTTCTTGCGCAGCCCCGAACTGAGCTATCTTGCCGGTCCTGATGATATTTATGTTTCGCCGAGTCAGATTCGTCGATTTGGTCTTCGTCGTGGGATGAATGTGCGTGGCGCGGTCAGGCCTCCGAAGGAATCGGAGCGGTATTTTGCGTTGTTGAAGGTGGAGAAGGTCAACGGGCGAGATCCTGCCGAGCTTCATGATCTGGTGAACTTCGAGGATTTGATTCCGATGCACCCCGAGAAGCGGCTGTTGTTGGAGACGACTCCCGAGAACATTGAGATGCGGATCATGGATCTGGTTTCTCCAATCGGGATGGGTCAGCGGGCGTTGATTGTGGCGCCGCCTCGGACTGGCAAGACGGTGTTGATGCAGAAGATGACTGCAGCGATCAACGAGAACTACCCTGATGTTCGTGTGTTTGTGCTTTTGGTCGATGAGCGGCCTGAAGAGGTGACGGACTTCAAACGCAATGTGGGCAAGGATGTCGAGGTGGTCGCGAGTACTTTCGACGAGCAATCGAGCAGGCATGTCGCGGTGGCCGAGATGGTGATCGAAAAGGCCAGGCGGATGGTGGAGTTTGGCGAGGATGTCGTGATCCTGCTCGATTCGATTACACGATTGGCCCGGGCGTACAACAACGATATTCCGCACTCGGGCAAGATCATGTCCGGCGGGTTGGATTCCAATGCGCTCCAGCGGCCCAAAAAGTTCTTCGGGGCGGCCCGGGCGATCGAGCGAGGCGGATCGTTGACGATCATCGGGACGGCGTTGGTTGATACGGGATCGAAGATGGACGAGGTGATCTTCGAGGAGTTCAAAGGCACGGGCAACTCCGAGCTGCACCTTGATCGAAGATTAGTCGAGAAGCGGATTTACCCGGCGATTGATGTGGCAGCTTCGGGCACGCGGCGCGAGGAGCTATTGATGGATCCCAAGGAGCTCGAGCTGGTGTATCGGCTTCGCAAGGTCTTGGCGGATATGAATGTCGTCGAGGCGATGGAGCTGCTCAAGAGCCGATTGGGCAAACACAAGACCAATGCCGAGTTTCTGATGGCGATGGCCCTTGGGTAAAGGGCAGGCAAGGCAAGAGCAGGCAAGGACGAAGAATCGGGCAGAGATCGTTGGGCAATCGGGTCATGCGGACGCTCTGAATACTCTATGATGGGATGGTGTAGAATCCCGGATTTGAGCATCGGAGGCATGGGTGTATTCTCGTAGATGGATGAGTTTGGCTTTGGTGATGGCCAGTGCGTTGCCTTGGAGCTTGTCTCTTGGTGTGTTGGGGGTCTGGTTGATTGCCGAGCCTCACGCGGGGGTGCTAGGGCATCGGGTATTGGCAACGAGCGCGGGGGCTGCAGCGTTGTGCGGCGCCCAGATTGTGTTTTTGATGTGTATTGCAGACCGGGTTTTTCCGCGGGCACATCGGGTTATTTCCAGGACGATCCAAAGCATGCTCGGCGTGATCTTTCTGGGGTCGACAGGCGTACTTGCTGTTGTTTCGGTGATGCAGTGGGGGGCTTGATGAGAAGAGGAAGAATGAATCACAGCTTATCCGTTTCTATGTCTGTTCTTATGCGGTGTGTGTGCTTTGTCGGGCTGTTGCTCGGCGAGGCCAGTGGGGCGTGGGCTGAGGATGGGCAGATTGCGCCCGATCCGATCGTGGCGTCACATCTCTCGCGGGTAACGGTGCTTGATCTTGGGTTGCGTGCATCGGCGACTCCTGCGGATTATCTCCTGGCTGCGAATTTGCTCTCGGTTGCGTCTGATCTTGATCCGACGAATGTCGATTTGGCCCGTTCGGTTGTCGAAGCGGCGTGGTCTGCTGGCGAGCATGAGATGATGATTTCGGCAACACGGCGAGTGATCGCCCTCGATCCACGCGATACGGTTGCCCAGCTTCGATTGGTCAGCGCGGTTATCAATAAGCAGCAGACTGTTGAGGGGCGGTTGAGGCTTTACAATCGGTTCCTGGGCGAGGAGGGGAAATCGTTTGATCCTTCGGTGCGTTCAAGGCTCGCGCTCGATGCGGCGTTGCTCGAGCGCGAGGCGGGCAATACACAGGGGTTCATCGAAAGACTTCGCCTGGCGACCAAGCTCGATGTTTCGCACAAAGCAGCCGCCTCGCTTGCAGCACAGTTTTATGGGCAGAGCACCGAAGATACAGCGATGCTTCTGGATTATCAGTTCAAGCTTTTATTCGCCGATCCGCTCGATCCCAATGTCCACATGACGATCACACGGATTCTCGCCAGCGAGGGGGCGTATGCACCGGCCAAGCGGTTCTTGACCAATGCGATCACACTCTATAAGCTCGAGTCGGGCAGGGCGCCGACTTCGATCGAGCAGATCCGGTATGCGCTCGATTGGCAGCTCGATGGGCCTGGGAGTTTGCTCGACGAGCTCAATCCGATTCTGAATGATCGACGGGCCGAGGCGCAATCGCTGATTGATTCGTACATCGAAGCGCAGCTTCCCACCGATGACTTGCTCGCGCCAGAGGATATCCGGTACGACATCGGTATCGACAAGCTCAGGCTGCTCGCGTCGTATACCCTGAAGTCTCAGGAAGAGACCCTGAAGGTGCTTGCTGATATCCAGCGCACGGTCAATACGGAGATCAGTATGATCGCCGAGATGGTGGGGAAGCGGGGTGTGGATCAGCATGCGATGCGGATGCGGGTGGTGAGTCTTTTTACGGATTTTCAGGTGCTCCGTGCGATTGTCGGGCTTCAGGACGATGAAATTCGTGGGGACATCGAGCAGATTGTTGAGGCTGTACCCGCGCTCGAGTCTTACTTTGCTTCGATCGAGCCGATGGCGTTGTACGCCGATGGGCAGTATGCCCAGGCCCTCGAGCTTGCTTCCGAGCTTCCCGTGACGCCAACGCTGGATCTGATTATTGGGTTATCGCAGGAGAAGCTGGGTAACGCCGACGAGGCGATCGCGGTGTACGCCAAGCTGGTTCGTTCGTATCCACTCGATGCGTACGGTGCGTTTGCTCGTTCGCGTATGGTCGAGCTGGGGGCAGGTGACAAGACACTGACAGCTGCGGGCAAGCAGATGATCCAGATCGCCGGGACGATCCCCAACTGGATCGATCAGATGAACACGCGCCCTTCGACTTTCATTGCTCTTGATATGATTGCGCCGAGGGAAGATATTGATCCTCTCGAGAATCCAACGATCAAGATTCGGCTCAAGAACCTGGCGCCGATCCCCTTGGCGGTGGGGCCTGCGCAGCCTTTGGATTCGCGGTTTTTGATTGTCCCACGGATTGATGAACAATCGGTGGGGTTCGTGGGCACAACAAGCTCGAAGGTCGTCGAGCTCAATCATCGGCTTCGGCTTCGCCCACGCGAAGAGATGGTCGTCGAGGTGCCCGCAGATTCCGCCAGGACCCAGTGGCTCATCAAGATGCAGCCAACCACCTCGGTCCGGCAGCGATGGAGATTGCTCCAGGGGTTTCGCCCGCGACACTCAGATTCGGTCCTCTCAAAGATGCAGGTTGATCCCGATGCGGCGATCTACGGCATCGTCAACTCGCCCCTGGGGCTCACCGATGAATCTGAGACAATCCAACGACAGGCACTCGAAGAAACCCGTTATGAGACGCCTCGCCTGATCGAGGTGCTTGCGAGCACCGACGAGGATACACGAAGACGAGGCGTGATCGCCAGCGCAAACCGATTGCTGTTCCCATTGCCCGGACGCGAGCTCTCGGCCCAAGAACAGGCTGATCTGGTGGGGGCGCTGATGGAGCTCTATACGCACGCCAAGAGCAACGAGCGGGCGCGGATGATACTGTTGCTGCCCCATCGGCATCAGGTTCCGGGGATGATGCCCTTCGATGACCATGTGCTCGGGTTGCTCTTGTCGGATGCGTTGATCGATTCACGCGTCGACCCGGTGGTGCTCGCGGGAGCTTTGCTTACGCGGACAGATGCAGCGGATTCGCCGATCTTCGAGGTGCTCGGGCAAGTGAGCGATCCGAGATTGATCGCGATCGCCGGGATCATCAAGGCCAGGCTCGAATCGATGACTCCGACGATCGGCACGCTCGGGCCTGGGGTTGAGTCCATGTTTCCCAGTGAGGATTACTTTGGGCCCTGAGCGATGATGGTGCTCGTAGGAGGTGGTCTTGAGGCGATGCGCATATGGATGAATCTGCGAGTGAATCAGTAAGCCGTTCTGTGGGGGCAAGCCCAAGGCGTCTGCGCCGGCGCATCGGGTTTATCGTTGGGCTTGTGCTCTTGGCGGGTGCAGCAGCGTATCTGATTTCTGATCCTGAGCAGCTCAGGGAGTTTGCGGGCAATATCCGTCATGCCCCGGCGTGGGCGGTGGTGATTGTGCTCGTTGGGCCGTTGGTCAACTGGGTCTTTGTCGGGTTGTGTCTCAATGCGTTGGTCCGCCGCCATGGGGTGATCGGGCGGGGCGAGATGCTCGCCTTGGTCGGCAGCGCCTGGCTTTTGAATCACCTGCCCATGCGCCCCGGGCTCGTCGGACGCATCGGATACCACGCCAAGGTCAACAATATCCGTGTGCGCGATTCGATCGAGGCGAGCGTCTGGTCGATGATCCATGGCGGCATCGCCAATGCGATCGCAATCGGGTTGGTGTTGCTGGTGCCCAGCGATCTCTCGCTGGGGATGCTGGTGGTGGTGCTGATGATTCCGATCGGGGTCTTTGCGATTGTTGCAGGGGTCGGTTCGATTTGGAGTGCCAATCTTGGATACCTGATCCTTGGGTTGGTGTTTCGCAGCGCGGATGTCTTGGTGTGGATGGTGCGCTACGCAGCAGCCTTTGCGATGCTTGGGATTACCATCACGCCGGTGCAGATTGCGCTGATTACCGCTGCGTCACAGATCGCCCAGGTCATCCCGATCACCGGCGGCGGGTTCGGGTTCCGCGAATGGGGGGTAGGATTGGCTGCCAAGATTCCCTCGTCGGGCGCTGCGATCACCATGCGCACCGCGATCGGGGCCGATGTGATCAACCGCATCGCCGAGACGATCATTGTGATCCCGCTGGGGCTGATCTGCACGGGGATTGTCGCCCGAAGATTTACGATTTGGAATGCAAGTAGTGGTGCAAAGGTGGATCAGGAGCTACCCGAAGATCAGCCGGCTGACCATGCCCAGGATGAGGATGAATCCGGGCAGCCCCGCCAAGAGCAGCCAGCGGATCATTGAGCGTTGTTGCGGATCGAGGTTGGTAATCGTGGCGATCGGGCGGGCGTGGGTGCCCGGGCCGATGAGATCGTCCATGCCCGCGAGCCAGGCGATCGACGAATCGAGCAGGGTCGCATTGCCGGGCCAGCGTGTGAGGATGCGTCCATCGACGAGCTGTTCGTTGCTGGCGATGATCGAGTCGGTTGCCCACCCGTTCGAGCCTACGACAATGATGCGTTGCTCGGTGCCCGCGAAGGTGCGCTGGGCACCAGCAGCGAGTATCCAACGATCGGACTGGGCATCGGTCTGTGGATCAAAGCTCGGCTGAGCGCGGGCGAGCGAACGGGCTTGGGCGCCAGCCAGCCAGAGCCCGAGCCAATCACGCTCGGCCCATGTGCCCTCGGGTTGGGCGTCGGTGCGCAGCTCGATGATCGAGAAGGCATCGACCTCGGGGGTGGGCTCGATCGACAGGGGGATCGCCCAGGGCATCACGGTGCTGAGCCCGGACATGGCGCTGGCAATCGGATGGGCGATCGGGTGGGCGCTGGGGGAGCTGGTGTCTGGGGT
>WFPK01000023.1 GCA_015487555.1 Phycisphaerales bacterium | reverse complement strand
TGTCGCAGCCACGCTCAACGAAGACACGGGCACACTCGAAGATGTCGTCGAGCCTTATCTCCTTCAGATCGGGTTCCTCGCACGCACCAAGCGCGGGCGGATGCTCACCAATCGCGCCTGCAAGCATTTGGGGCTGCCCTTGATGCCTCAGGGTGAATCCATGATCGAAGAAAAGCCGCCAACCAAGTCGGTCAGCGGGCTTTTTTGATCCGTTTTTTGATCCGTTTGATGCTTATTTCCGGATGCCACGACTCGTCCGCGGTGCACAGGAGTGCGGATATCCAAGGCTTGCCAAGACACTGGCTTGCCAAGACACTACTGCGCCGAAGAGGGTGAGTCGTGGCACCCGGCAGAGTCACCCAAATCGCGCGTGGTCTGACTATTTCTTGAACGCCTTGGCCAGTTCTTCCTCAGCCTCTTCGGTCAGATACAGAATGCATCCATCGTTTGGCGAGATGGTCAGTTTGCCCTGCATCAATGACGCCGCGACCTCGACGGGGACGGACATCATGGATGAGCCGCAGACATATTCGTGGCGTTTTCGGTCGACGATTTCGAGCGGTGCCATCGCGTCCTCGCCACGGCTATCGAGCAGCTCTTGGTAAACCGCCATCACATGCTTGGGCACATCGGCGACGAGTGCTTCGCGTTTGGCGCGAAGCTCAGCAAGTTTCCCCGCAATATCATCCGCTCGTTTCTGACGATCCGATTCGGCCACGCCTCGCACCTTGTCGCGATCGGTCTTCGATGCTTCGAGCTCGGCGAGTTTGGCTTCGAGCTCTTCGACTTTTTCAAGCCCCTCAATCGCCTGCTCATCGTGCACCGCTCGTTGCTCTTTGAGGTTGTTGACCTCGGAAAGAAACGCTTTGTATTCTTTGTTGGTGCTCGCGTTGTTCATTTTTTCGCGGAGCTCGTCGATGTGGACTTTGAGTCGTTCGCTCTCGCCTTCAGCGTTTGAAGTTGTGGCTTTGAGTTGACGGATTTGTGTCTGCAATGATTCGGCCTGTGCACCGAGGTCGGCGAGCTTCTTGGTTTGCTCGCCGAGGAATCGTTCGGCAGCTTCGAGCCTGCTCTGGAGCCCTTGGATTTCTATATCGACCCGGAACACACAAAGCAGCTGATTCGTCACGGACATGCATCTCTCCTGAGCGGGTGTCTCGATCATGCACTGAGTCTAGCGCGCTATCCGCCAAGTGTGGCGGTTGCGCCCATATCTTGTGTCACTTGAAGCACCCAATAGGCAAATGGCGCCACCAGAATCGGCGAGTCGATGATGTCGAGAAACCCACCAAATCCGGGCAGGCTTGATCCCGAATCCTTGATCCCCCCGTCGCGTTTGAGCAGGCTTGCTGCCAGATCGCCGCACTGTCCAATCCCACCAATGGCCACCCCCATCACCCCCGAGACCACCAACGAAGGTGCATCAATGCCCTCTTTATGAAGCAGCCACGCCCCACCAACCCCGACCAATCCCGATGTCACCATCCCGCCAACGAGTCCTTCCCAGGTCTTCTTAGGGCTCAGCCAGGGGATCATTTTGTGCTTGCCGATCGCTGTCCCGGTAAAAAAAGCGCCGATATCGCACGACTTGACCGTCGCGAGGATCCAGATCATCACCCAGACCGAGTGCTCGCGCCGGATCAAGACAAAGAGTCCAAGCATCAATCCCATATACACATGGATAAACACAATCCCCGACCCCACCGCGATCGCTCCCTCGACCTGCTTGGATCGGACTGCGTAGAGCATCCCAACGATGAACGCCACCACCACCGTTGTGATCCCGGCTGCGAACCCGCTGGTTCCGCTGGCATCCTCGGGTGTGAAGGCAATGACCGCCAACCCCCAAAGCCCAGCAGCGATCGCGATGGGTGTGCCGATCTCGACGCCTTTGGCGCGAAATATCCGAGCAACCTCACAAGCGCCCATCGCACTCAAAAGCCCAAAGACCGGCAACACCACCACCCCGGGAGGAAATGTGGCGCTCGGAAAAAAACCTGGAGCTGCCAATCCGTCAATCCACTGATCGAGCCACGCCAGCACCCCGATGAGCACAATCAACACCGGCCCAAATGTCAAACGATGCTTCAACACGGAAAGACAATAGGACACCAATGCCTCAATTGCCCCGCCTATTGCTCTTGATCGGGATCAAGCCCACCAAATCGCCGATTCCGAGCAGCATAGTCGCGCACCGCATCGAGCCAGGCATCAGCCCCGAAATCAGGCCAATACAGATCCGTCACATACAACTCGGTATAACTGATCTGCCAAAGCAGGTAGTTGCTCACTCGCCAATCCCCCCCCGTGCGGATCAGCAAATCCGGATCGGGAAGCCCAGCGGTATAGAGCGCCTCTGACACCACCTCATGCCCAATATCCCCAGCTTCGAGCTCACCATCTGCAACTCGTTTGGCGATCAGCCTGATCGCATCGACGATCTCGTCGCGCGAGCCGTAGTTGATCGCTAGGCACAAAGTCAATCCCGTGCACTTCGCCGTTGCTGCTTCGAGCCGATCGAGAGCTTGGATTACATCATCGGGCATCCCTTCCCGTCGGCCGATGATCCGCACGCGGATATTGTGCTCGATAAAGTGCTCGCGTTCGCCATCGCAATACGCGATGCACAACTCCATCAGCGCCTGAATCTCATCATCAGGGCGCGACCAGTTCTCTGAGCTGAACGAATAGAGCGTGAGCACCTCGATGCCCAGCTGAGCGCAGGTCTCGATCGCGGTCCGGACCGCCCCGGCACCGTTCTTGTGCCCAAAGATCCGCGGGAACCCGCGTTCTTGTGCCCATCGTCCGTTGCCATCCATGATGACAGCAACATGCCTGGGGATTTTCACCGGATGCACATCGGGCAAGAGTGCTTCTGGACGGGCGTCGGGGAACTTGGTATGGATCCGGGCGTAGGCCTTGATCGCGGATGTCTCTGTCAATGCCTTCGATACTGCCTCACTCACAACCCTGCTCCTCTGCTTGGCGTCTGGCTCATGCTCGAATAATCGTCTGCTCACGATCGGGTCCGACCGAGATCATCCCGACGGGCACGCCGACAAACGCCTCGATGCGTTGGATATACGCCTTGGCCTCGTCGGGGAGTTCGTCGAAAGTCCGCGCCCCGGTGATATCTTGGGAAAACCCCGCCATCGTTTCATACACCGGCTTGGCATCGGCCAGTGCGTACCCATCGGCGACAAACCGATCCGTCCGACCATCGGGCAGGTCATACGCGATCGCCAGGTTGAGCTCATCTTCGCCTGAGAGCACATCGAGGAGCGTAATGCACAGCTCGGTCGCGCCCGAAATCATGGCTGCATATTTCAAAGCCACCAGATCGAGCCAACCCACCCGGCGCGGGCGACCCGTCGTCGTCCCAAACTCGCGTCCACGCGTGCGGATTTCGTCGCCGACCGCGTCAAACAACTCGGTGGGCATCGGCCCCCCACCCACACGCGTCGAATACGCCTTGACCACCCCAATAATCCGCCCGATCGCCTGAGGCGGCACCCCCGTCCCCGGGCCCATCCCCAACGCCGACGAGTTCGAGCTTGTCACATAGGGGAAAGTCCCATGATCCACATCGAGCATCGTCGCATTGGCACCCTCGAACAGGATCGTCCCGCCCGCTTTGCGGATATCGTCGAGCAGGTAGGCTGTGTCTTTGACCATCGGGCGAAGCTGCTCGCCCAAGGCGATCATCTCGTCAGCAATCGCATCAGGATCGAAAGCAGTCAATCCATCGGGGCGCAACGCGCTGAACACCACATTCTTCATCAAGCAGATCATCGCCAGTTTCTCACGCAGCACCTGAGGCTGGAGCAGATCGCCGATCCGGATCGCCGTCGCCCGCTGGACCTTGTCGGCATACGCCGGGCCGATCCCGCGTTTGGTCGTGCCGATCGCTGCGATCACGCCGCTGCTTTCAGATCTTTGATCGGCAACCGAGGTGCTCAAGAGTTCCTCACGCAGCGCATCTTCCTCTTTGTGATAGGGCATCACCACATGGGCACGATCCGAAACCACCAGCTTCGAGACATCGACCCCACGATCAGACAGCGTTTTGATCTCTTCGAGCAGGCGCTGGGGATCGACCACCACACCATTGCCCACCACGGCATAGACGCCCGGCGAGAGGATCCCTGACGGCACGAGATGCAGCGCGTAGCGATCACCCCCGACGACCACCGAATGACCGGCGTTGGCGCCGCCGTTATATCGGACCACGGCATCGAACTGGGGGGCGAGCAGATCGACGAGCTTGCCCTTACCTTCGTCGCCCCATTGAAGCCCAACAACCGCCGACGCATTGTGTATACCCGCTTGCTGCATGGTGTGTCTCTCTCCACAGAGTAGGTGAGTGATTGATTATCGGTAGAACCATAGCCTCGAGGCGGATCAACGCACACAAGGCGATGAGCGAACGGGTGGCTTTGTGCAGATTATTCGGGCTCGCACATCAATACATTCACCATCGCGTCGAGTGATCCGCCGAATCATCCGATACGGATCATACCCAAAGAAGGAGCCGGTTATGTCTGATCAGAAAATGGTCAAAATCATGTGTCCAAATCTGACCTGCCGCAAGGTCCTCTCGATCCCGGATTTGGCGCGGGGCAAGACGGTCCGGTGCAAATCCTGTGGCACCAACATCCGCGTGCCGGGCAATAAACCCGCACCGACACCATCAAACACCGACTCGCCGAGTCAATAAGTCTCATCTGCTTGGCAATCGGCATGGCATACAAAAGCACCACCCTCAAGGGCGGTGCTTTTTTGATTGCTCAAAATCGGACAAACAAGACCAGGATTCGCCGCCCAGATCACAGCGGCGGCTGATCGTCGTCATCATCAAAGTCAAACTCGAAATCCATCATGCTCGAATCGTCGTTGATGTCATTGGCAGCGACCATCTTCTCGACAGATACAGAAGCCGACGCAGCCGGGGCCTGAACAGGAGCAGCGGCGGGCAAGGTTTCCTCTTCAGGAATCCCGTCTTCGTACATCATTTCTGCATCAATATCGCCCGGCTCGCCATTGACCGAAACCAGGAAAACCAACCCACCAAACGAGACCAGATCGCCCGCACACAGAGGCTGGGAGGTGATTCGCTCTTGGTTGACATAGGTGCCGTTGCTTGAGCCCAGATCGTTGATGACGATCGAGGTCTCATCAACAATGAACTCACAGTGCTTGCGTGATATCCCGGCAGCGGGCACCCGAATCTGACAATCATCGAGCCGACCCACAAGCGTCCTGGCCTGTTTCAGCGGCACCGGGGTGGTCGAACCATTCTTTGTGACACGAACAAGGATGACTTCCAAACCGGCCCTACCCTTTCCTTCATCGCTCCTGAAGATCATTCCCTCGGAGGATTTCTCTATGGCGGACAATACCGCCTTTTCGCTTCCCAAGCAACGATCAATTGGCTCGTCGGGCATTGTATTTCAGGATCACCCTGATCTTCAAGTGCCCAGCTCCAAACCCAATCGTGCTCGGTCGCTCTACATACATATACCATTTTGTGCGCACAAATGCCACTATTGCGATTTCTACTCCATCGTCGATCAGCAGAATCGACAACACATTTTTACCGATCGGCTCGTCCGAGAACTCCGCGCCCAGGCACCCTATGCCGATCAAAACCCGCTCAAAACCATCTTCGTCGGCGGCGGCACCCCCTCGCTCCTCGAACCCTCACTCTGGAAAACGCTGCTCAACGAGCTCGATCGGCTCTTTGACCTCTCGGAGATTCGCGCAGGAATCGGGGAGTTCAGCGTCGAAAACAACCCCGAATCCGTCACCGAAGAACTGGCTGAGGTTTATGCTGCTGGCGGGGTCAATCGCGTCTCGATGGGGGCCCAGTCCTTCAATCCCAAACACCTCCAATCCCTCGATCGCATCCATGACCCCGACAAGGTGCCCGCAGCGATTGAGTTTTTTCAACAAGCCGGGATCCAACGCGTCTCGATCGACCTGATCTTCGCCGTCCCCGGGCAGACCCTCGAGCAATGGGACGCCGATCTGCGCACCGCGCTCTCGCTCCCCATCGAACACCTCTCAGCCTATGGACTCACCTACGAACCCGGCACTGCGATGAGTGCCCGGCTCGCCAAGGGCGAGTTCGTCCAGATGCCCGATGAGACCGAAGCTGCGATGTACCGCCACACCATCGAGACCATCCGAGCCCATGGGTTCGAGCGATACGAAGTCTCCAACCACGCCAAACCCGGAGCACAATGCCAACACAACATGCGCTATTGGACGAGTCAGGATTGGCTGGCGGCTGGGCCCAGTGCTTCGGGGCACTATCGCGGAGCCCGATGGAAGAACACCCCCCGGCTCGATGACTACCTCAAACTCGACGACCACGGGTTCGCCCCGATCTGCGACTACGAACCACCCGACGATCGGCGTGAGCTGATGGACCTCTTGATGACCTCGATTCGGCTCGCCCAAGGCGTGGATGCAGCGTTGGTACTCGAACAGGCCCAGCGATTGGAAGCTGCTGATAAACTCCAAGCTTCTGCAATCATGTGCCAGGAGCAAGGTTGGCTTCACGAAGCCAATGGGCCACGGTGGCAGCTGACGGATGAAGGATTCCTCTTCGCTGATCGGGTGGCGCGTGAGTTCATCGGGGCGGTGATGGCGGATTGACCTCTTCTGGTGGCCCGGCTCGCCGAGCCGGGGTTTTTGTGTGTCTTGTGTTCGTGACAGAAGACCCGGCTCGGCGAGCCGGCCACCAAGAACAGAACCACCAGGGATTACTCGGGCTTGGGGGTTTCGAGATCGGGCCTGGGAATATCGAGCCGATTGAGCGTTGTCCGCAAATCCTTCGGCCACTTCGTGCGGATATCCATCGGCTCTTCTTTCACCGGATGGGTAAATACAATCCGGTGGGCATGGAGCGCCAAACGGGGGGAGGCGTGTTTGACGATGTTTGGGCCATAGAGCTTGTCGCCTAGGACCGCTGCGCCGATCAAATCCATGTGGATGCGCACCTGGTGCAATCGACCGGTGACAGGGCGGGCTTCGATCAGGGCAGCCTTGTTGCTTTCGGAGAGCACGCGATAGGCGGTGACGGCGGGTTTGCCCGCGTTGGAGATCGAGGCTTTGCGGATCGAGGTGTATCGGTTTTTGCGTTTGAGTTGTTCGAGGATCGGGCGTTTGATGACGCCTTGGGAATCTTTGGGTGCCTTGAGGCACAGCGCCCAGTAGTATTTGTTGATCTTGCGTTCCTCGAACTGCTTGCGCAACCCGTCGTAGGCCTGCGCGGTGAGTGCGACGAGCATGACGCCTGAGGTTTCGCGATCGAGCCGATGGACGAGTCCAAAGTCACGGGCTTGTCCGAGTTGCTGGAGCTGCTTGCCGTAGTTGACAAAGAGCCCGTTGAGCAGGGTATCGTGCTCGTGCCCGACGCCGGGCTGGGACACGATGCGGGTGGGTTTTTCGACGACGAGCAGATCGTTGTCCTCGTATTTGATCGAGAAGGTGACGCGTTCGTTGGATTGGATGTAGCCTGAGGGTCGATGCACGCGGATTCCTTGCTTTCTCTGGCCCTTCACGATCGGGGAACCACAAGGATAGCCTGCCAACCCTCTAACCTCCCGCCTAGCATAGGATTGCAGCACCAGATTGATCTTTATCCGCCCATGAATCACGAAACCGCCTCCATTTTGCGCATGATTGATGCGAACCTCAATCGCACCGGCGAGGGGATTCGGGTGATCGAGGACTGTGCCCGGTTTGTGCTCGACGATGCTGCGATCGCCCAGGATTGCAAGGCTGTTCGACATCGGCTCCGCTCGGCAATTGATGAACTTGGACTCGCGCCCGACGCCTTGATCGCTGCCCGCGATACCGTTGGAGATGTGGGGACGACGATCACGACCAAAGCCGAGTCGGATCGGTCGGGGGGGCTTGGCGACATCGTCCGGGCAGCAGCCAAGCGGGCGAGTGAGGGGCTTCGGGTGATTGAAGAGTCGAGCAAGGCGCTGGGGCATTCGGGAGGTTCATTTGAAGCCATCCGGTATCAAATCTACACCATCGAAAAGCAGACCATCCTTGCCCTCTCGCCGAGATGTCCGCAGTGGTCGGTGTGCGTGCTGATCTCCGAATCGCTGTGCGTGCATCATGATCCGATTGAACTCATCAAGCGGGTTGCAGCGGGCGGAGGATCGTGCATCCAGATCCGCGAAAAGGATATGCCCGATGGACAACTCATCGAGTACGCAGCGAAGCTCACGGAATGTGCGCACGAACTTGGTCTTGCTGTCATCATCAACGACCGTCCCCACATCGCCAAGTTGGTCGATGCGGATGGGGTACATCTTGGGCAGGATGATCTGCCGATCGCTGCTGCCCGCGAGCTGGTCGGAGTTCGCAAGTGGATCGGGCGGACCTGCCCGACGATCGAGCATGCGATCGAAGCGATCGGGCAGGGGGCGGATATGTGTGGGGTTGGGCCGGTGTTTGCTTCGACGACCAAATCGAAGCCTGTGCTTGGCGGGGTGGGGTTGATCGAGGCGTATCTCAAGAACGATGCGACGAACAGCACGCCGATGTTGGCGATCTCGGGGATTGGAACGGGCAACATCGACCAGCTCGCCAAGATCGGGTGTCCCGGCGTTGCGGTATCGAGTGCGATCTGTGCAAGTGAAGACCCCGAAGGGGTCTGCCGGTCGATCGTCGAGGCGATTGAGTCTCGCTTGGGATCGGACGCTCCTACCATGTCGGTATGAGTATTGAATTCAAAAAAGCGGTTCTCGACACCGGGATGACGATTATCGCAGAGACCGACCCGCAGGCGCACTCGGCAGCTGCCGGGTTCTTTGTCAAGGCGGGGGCTCGTGATGAAGCGAGTGAAATCATGGGGGTGTCGCACTATCTTGAGCACATGATGTTCAAGGGCACCGACGAGCTCTCCGCTGAGGCGATCAATCAGGGGTTTGATAACCTCGGGGCATCGAACAATGCGTACACCTCACGGGAGATGACCTGTTTTTATGCCCATGTGATCCCCGAGAACATTGCGCCTGCGACTGAGCTGCTCTCGAAGATGATGCGCCCGGCTCTTCGCACCGATGATTTCGATACCGAGAAGAATGTGATTCTCGAAGAGATCGCGATGTATCAGGACAACCCGTTCTGGGTGCTCTACGAAGAGGCGATCGCCCGGCATTATGGTTCGCACACCCTCGCGCATCGGGTGCTGGGAACGAACGAAACCGTCTCGGGGCTCACACGCGATCAGATGGCGCAGTATTTCAATGAGCGCTACGCTGCGGACAAAACGGTCGTGGCCTTGGCGGGAAAAGTGGACTTCGAGCAGGCGGTGGCGCAGATCGAATCGCTGTGCAAGGATTGGCAGACGAGCGTGGGTGATCGAGACACGACGGTGCCCAATGTCGCGCCATCAGCGTTCACGATGAAAGACCCGCGCGTCAATCGTGGGTATCTTATCGGCGTCGCCCAGGCACCAGCATCGAATGACGACCAGCGCTACGCTGCTGCGTTGCTCGCCCAGATTCTTGGCGGGGCAGATAACTCCAAACTCCACTGGGCGCTGATCGAAACCGGGATCGCGGAAGAAGCGCAGGCCGGGTACGACGGGCTCGATGGGACGGGGGATTACTTTGTGTATGCGTCGGGTGATCCGGAGAAGCTCGATGAGATTTGGGAAACGATGTCCAAAGCGATCGGTTCGCTCAAGGACACCATCTCGCAGGATGATCTTGCGTGTCTGCGCTCCAAGATGGCGACGGCTGCGACGATCGGTTCCGAACGCCCGGGCGATCGGATGCAAAGACTCGGGCGACTCTGGACGATGACGGGGCAGTATCTGCCGCTCGAAGATGAGCTGGCAAAGATCGAATCGGTGACGATTGATGATCTCAAAGCGGTGTGCGATGCGTATCCGATTGATCGGTGCACGCTCGGGCGAATGATCCCGGGCGAAGAATCGAGCGATTGAGCGGTTCAATCAGGCTGCGTTTTTGCGTGGGACGAAGGCGCGGACGGTGGAACCTTCGCCTGCTTTGGCTGCGAGGACGGCTCGGCTTGCCGCCTCGACGAGCATGTCGGGTGTTTTGAACATGGATCGGGTTTCGTCGTCGAGTGTGGCGACGCCGATGGAGGCTTTGACACAATCGGCGACGCCGTCGGCATCGGGCACCCAGCTGACGATGCGTTTGGCGAACTCCTGGCAGCAGTCATTGGCGAGTTTGGTTGTTTCGGCGCGTTCGCTGCTTGGGAGTACGATCGCGAAGATCGAATCGGCAAGCCGACAGACGACCCCGCCCATATGCTCGAAGTGTCGGCGAAGGAGCACGGTTGTGCCGATGACGACTTCGTCCTGAGCGCCCTCGCCGATGGTTTTGCCCAGCTCGTCGTACCCGCCGATGACGACCTGGACGATGCTCAGGCTGAACTCGCCTGAGCGTGCCCGCTCGAAGGTTTCTCTGACAACTCGGGTGAAACCTTCGCGCATCATGATCCCGGTGATGGGATCGGTGCCATCGTTGTTTTCGAGCAGGTCTGCGAACTGTTTGGCAGCGAAGCTCTCGATTTGTTGATTCTTGGAGAGCTCGATGAGTTGGCGGTCTGCCTTGGCGAGTACTTCGTCGGGGTCGGGGATTGAGCCGACTTCGATGGTGAAGAGGTTGGCGAGCTCTTTGGTTGTGCCTCCGGTTTTTTTGATGAGCTCATCGACCTGTGATTCGGTGAACCCGAGCCAGCTTGCGCCCTTGGCATAGATTCTTCGCAGAGGCTCGGTCGGGTTTTCGCACGAGAGGACCGAGTGGACCATGTTCCCGATGGCGACGCACCGGGCGGTCTGGGCATATTCCTGGGGGCAGGCGGTCGGGCGGTCGTGATATCGAACGGGGATGACGATTTCGTGGGGCATCTTCCAGTTCTCGCACATCATCGCGCCGACGGTCGAGTGCTGAATCTCGAAGGTGTCGAGTTCGAGTTTGGGGAGCTGGGTGTGGTCGCCTTGGGCGTTGTGGAGCACAGCGAGGTAGTCATCGCCGATGGTTCGGTGCAATGCGATCATGCCGATGTCTTGAAAGAGCCCGGCGAGGAAGGCCTCGTCGGCGATGAGCTTGTTGCCCACCATCTCGGCAGCGAACTTGGATGCCACCGCGGTGGTCAGCCCGCGCTCCCAGTATTCCAGATAATCGAACTCGTCGTCATCTGTTGCCTTGACAGTTGAGACCAGCGAGAATCCGAGCACGAGGGACTTGACGGGATTGAGCCCGAGCATCACCAACGCGTGGTCGATTGATGCGCAGCGCTTGCGGAGCCCATAGAAACTCGAGTTGACCGTGCGGAGGATTTTTGCTGCGATGCCCTGGTCGAACTGGATTTCTTTGGCCAGCTCGTCCATTTTGACATCGGGATCAGAAGTCAACTCGAGCACACGGATCGCAACCGCAGGCAACGAAGGGAGGGTGGAGCAGTTCAAGATGTCATCGAGGAGTTTGGTATCCATCCGATTCGACTTCTTTGGTTGTTTCGCGTCCACCGAGCGATCCGTCGCTTGATGCCCCTCAAAGCAGTCTATCGGCCAAAACTCGCAGGGAATTTACCCCGGAACGGTTCTAAAGCAGAAAGAGAAATCAGACAGGGCGTCTAAATTTGTGGGTATACCCACCCACCCGAGGGCACCTCGGCGCCGATGACGAAACGAATGTACGATGCAAGCAATCCGCCAAGGCGAACAAGTTGATCCTCGGAAATCTCCCGAAACTCATCCGATTTCGCACCCAAGCGGAGTCGCCGAAGCAGGTCTACTGTCGATCGACGGACACGCCAGGTGTCCGATAATGCCCCGATCATCCGATCGTCTGCGATGTGCTTGGGATCGAGCGTCAACCCGCCGAGTTCAGGACTGAATCCGTACACGGGCGCATCTTCATCGAGTTTGTCGCCGGTGTATACATCAGCCATCAGCTCTGGTCGAGCGCCCGTCTGATCGAGCATCTGCCATTGATACCATGCGAGCTGTGCGTAGATCGCCCGAGGGGTGGCGCAGCGTTCGGGCGAGGCGATGGCTTGGAGCGATTGGATCAATGCGTCGTAGATGTGTGGGTGTGGGTCGTGGTCATTGATCAGCCTTGGAATGAGATCGATCACGAACATGCAGGCGTGGTAGCGTTCGAGCGATTGGCGCATCAGGTACATCGGCTCGGCGAGGTCCCAAGCTGTCAGCAAGGCCAGGTCGGCGTTTGGTTTGATGATTGCAACCATGTGCCCCATGGTGGCGATCTCGAGCCCGCCTGAGAATGCGGATTTTTCGCGTTTGGACCCCTTGGCGATGCACCGGATCAGCCCGTGCTCGCGGGTCATCAGCGATACCGTCTGGGAGGTCTCGGACCAGTCCCAATGGCGAACACACACCGCATGATCTTGAATCGTGGGCACGGAGAACAATAGCACGATTCCAAGGTATAGGGTGCCACTGCTTGACCGTCCTCGGCAAGCAGTGTCTTCATTCGCATCCACATCCCCCAAGGCACACCTTGCCGAGGACGGCCAAGGCGTGGCACCCGGACTCATCAAGCGTCCTATCCTTAGCCCATGCACTTCACCCTCATCGACCGCGTCCTCGAACGCACCGACAATCAGATCGTCACCTTGAAGCATGTTTCGAGTGCGGAGGAATATCTTCAGGACCATTTCCCGGGTTTCCCGGTGCTGCCCGGGGTGATGATGCTCGAAGCAATGACACAGGCGGCCCGGGTGTTTCTTGATCCTGATGATGCTGCAGCGTTGCCTTGGGTGTTGACGCAGGCACGGGCACTCAAGTATGGGGCGTTTGTCCGCCCGGGGGCTTCGATTCGGGTGACGATGACCAAGCACAAGGACAACGACGACGGGTCAGTCGATTTCAAAGGCGATGTTCGGCTTGTCGAACCAGACGCCGACATGGACAATCTGCCGGTGGCCTGCTCAGGGCGCATCACACTTCGGCCAATGAATATTCCATCGGGTGCCACTGCTTGACCGTCTTCGGCAAGCAGTGTCTTGAGAACCTCGAACACGAATGAAGACACGCCTTGCCGAAGACGGTCAAGGCGTGGCACCCAAAGTAGGTTTTTCCTTTCTCTGCGAATATCATCAACCATATGACCAACATGACCCAAATCTGCGTACCCATCATGGTCGAAACCCACCGCAAGGCCCTGCGCGATGCGACGCTGGCAGCTGAGCTCGGGGCGGATCTGGTTGAGTTTCGGGTCGATGTATTCTTTGAGGACCGATCGGATGATGAAAAGGGGATGGTCGAGCAGCTGCACGATCGGATTGATCGGGTGTTGGATTTGGTTGAGGTGTCGCCGGTGCCTTGTATTGTCACTTGTCGCCCGCACTGGGAGGGCGGGGAATATCACGGCGATGACGATGAACGGATCGCGCTCGTTGAAGCGTTGGGGACGAGCGATTCGCCGCCGGCGTATGTTGATGTGGAGCTGGCGACTTTTACCCGCACGCCTGAGATCAAAGCTCGAATCACGCGAGCATTGACCAAAGCCGACGACTCACCAGCGACTCGGCTGATCCTTTCGACGCACGATTTCGAGGGTCGCCCATCGGATCTGACGCGCAAAATCATGGCGATGCAAGATGAACCGGCGTGCAGCGTCGTCAAGGTCGCGTATCGGGCGCGGTCGATCCGGGATAACTTGGAGTTGTTTGAGATTCTGCGTGATCGACAGAAGCCGACGATTGCGCTGGGGATGGGGGCGTTTGGGGTGATGAGCCGAATCCTCGCGCCCAAGTTTGGCGGGTTTTTGGCCTTCGCTTCGCTTCGGGATGAATCGACGACGGCTCCGGGTCAGATCACGATTGATGAACTCTTGAACCTTTACCGTTTCCGAAGCATCACCCCCACCACCAAAGTCTACGGCATCATCGGTTGGCCGATCACGCAGTCGATGTCGCCGATGGTTCATAATGCGGGGTTTGAAGCGATCGGGTGGGACGGGGTGTATGTGCCGATGCCGGTGGAGGGGAGTTATGAGTCGTTCAAGGCGACGGCATCGATGCTTGTTGGAGCGGGATCACTTAATTTCGAAGGAGCAAGTGTCACTTTGCCGCACAAAGAGCATTTGCTCCGTTGTTACCCAGAACTCGATCATGCCCCATCTCGCACCTCAATAGCTGGATCAGCAAACACCCTATGCTTTGAAATTGATCAGTGCAAAGAGATCAATCTATACGAAGTAATCAACCCACATCCTGAGAATACAGATTCATTTGCGATCCGCGAGTTGATTTGCACTGAGTTAGAATCCGCTCAAGGAAAATCAATCATGATTTTCGGCGCGGGCGGTGTTGCCAAAGGTGTTTTGGCTGCACTCGAAGATACGGGTGCAACAATCTTCATAACTAATCGAAATTGTGACCGTGCAATTGACCTTGTAAAAGAACACACTACTGGAACCACTCTCCACCCAATCACAAATCTTTTCGCGATTGACCAAAGCGAACTCAGCCGTCACCATTGCAATCTCTACATCAACTGCACCCCCGTGGGCATGAAGGACGGGCCAGACCCTGATGGGCTTTCGATTCCCATCCCCGAGATGGGCAATCTTGCACCCGAGACGGTGTTCTTTGATACGGTGTATAACCCGATCGAGACGCCGATGCTCAAGGCGGCGAAGGAACGGGGGTATCGCACAATTGATGGGGTCCAGATGTTCGTCAAGCAGGCGGAGGCTCAGTTTGAGATTTGGACTGGGCAGTCGGCACCCGATGGGTTGTTCGATCGGCTGGTGCGCGCGAAGTTGGACAGTTGATTCCTGATCGCCTCCCCCGGAAGCCCGAGGCGGTTGAATCTCATAAAAGGGCTCCCGGTTGGGAGCCTTTGGTTTTTCTTGATCTGGTTTTATTGATCTGGTTTTATTGATCTTGCTTTTCGATCTGGCGATCGTAGATGGCTCGGCCGGTAACGCTGAAGAGGCTGCTCCAGTTTGCATCGTGGCGTTCGTACTCGTGGAGATCTGCATACTCGGCCTGGTTTTTGAGTGCCAGTTTGGGCGTGACTTTTCGCATATCTTTGTTGGTGAACGCAGCCATGAATCCCTCATCCTCGGGATACAAGGCGAGGAAGCGATCCCAGTACTGATCCATTGTCTTGCGGTGGTAGACCATGCGCTGGGTGTTGGTCAGTGACCATTCGATGTCATCGGCGAACTTGGCCAGGTCTTGGGCGAGCTCCATCGCACGCAGCTGGGTTTCTGGATCAACCGAGCCTGAGTCTCGCAGGGCTTTGGCATAGCGATCGGCGCGGTAGGCGAGGTTGTTGGCTTCGTTGTAGGTGATGACGAGTCGTTTGTAAGCTGGCCCGCGCATCGCGGTGTGGGGTCGGCGTTTGGTGCGGTCGATCTCGGGGGTGGTGGCGCACCCTGCACACGCCCCAGCAACGATGACAAGCGTGAGCCCGATGGCGAGTGTTCGTTTTCCAGTCATTGACATGCTCAAATCTCCACTTCTCTCGATAGCCGTGTGTCTGTGCAAAGTATACAGGCAATTCGAATGAATGCCTAGAAATTCGCTTCGATCCCGCTCGTCTCCATCAGCGTTTTGAATGATTCACTGAAAACAAAGTTCTCTTCGGGGTACTCAACGCCACCCATATTTTGATCCAGATGGCTGAAAATCAGGTCGATCTGTCCGATAACCTCTGCCTTGGGTTCGCCCTTGGCGGTTGGTTCGATCAGCTCGACGATACCTGTGGTTGAAGCGCCCGCTGCGGTAAACTGCTCGATCGTCGCGGTATATCTCAGCGTACACCCCGGCGTCGCGTCGCGGTCGATTTTGGCTTTGGATACCTTGGCCAGCACGACCTTTTCTTTGAAACCCTCTGCGTGTCCGACGAGCACGCCTGCGGTTTGGGCCATGCCTTCGACGATCAGCGACATCGGCATCACCGGCATCGCCCGGCGCGTCGGGGTCGATGGGAAATGATCGTGGAGGTGTTCCTCAGCCAACGAGATTTGCTTGATCGCGACCATGCGCTCTTTGGGCACCAGCTCAACGATCCGATCAATCCACATCCATCGCATAAACGATCCCCTCTTGAATCTACAGCGTGTGCGGATCAGGCGGCTTGGAGTTTTTGCTCGCAGAAAGTCACCAGTGCTTCGACGGTGAAAATCTTGGCGACATTCTCGACCGATGGGTCGGCTTCGAGCTCGGCGAAGTTGAAGTGAGGCACGCGCTCTTTGAGCAGTTCGAGCCCTTTGGCAGTCACTTTCCCGTCTTCGACATAGTCGGGGTCTTGGGTGATGCCTTCGGGGAAGAGCTCGCCCTGCTCGATCTTGAACCCGAACTCTTGTTCGAGTTTGAAGGAGATATCGAGGATGTCGATCGACTCAGCGCCGAGATCGCCGATCAGGGTGGCCTCGTTGGTGACTTCATCATCATCAACAGCAAGGGCGTCAACGAGGATTTCTTGGATTTTGTCGAAGATTTCAGATCGTTCCATATCGGTGCATCTCACATGCTCATCGGTGAATATTGGTGGGTGTTTGGGCCCGGTAGGTTCGGGTACAGTATAGCCTGCCCTCACAGATGGGACACTGCTGGGAGCGAACCCTATTCATCGGCGAAGTATGCCAGATTCCAGAAGAATTCCCACTACGAGCCGCGACCGTCAGGGAGCGGTCTTGCTTGACGCGAAGAGCGAAAAAGACCGCTCTCTCACGGTCGCGGCTCGTTCAAGGGCGATGGTTCACAACTCGGCCAATCGCTTGGCGGTTTCTTGTTCGATCAGGGCATCGAACATCGGGCCCAGGTCGCCTTCGTCGAGGATTTTGTTCTTGTTGAACTTCTGATCGAGCCTCTGGTCGGCGACGATGTTGTCCTGATACCGATAGACGCGGATTTTCTCTGATCGTCCGCCGGTGCCGATCTGGGTGTTTCGGCTCTGGGCCCGCTCTTGCTCGATCTTCTGGCGTTCGATCTCGTAGACCCTCGCGGTCAGCAGCCGCTTGGCCTTTTCGCGGTTCTGGGCCTGCGATTTGGTTTCCTGCATCCGGACTTCGACGCCGGTGGGTTTGTGGATCATGTGGACAGCCGTGGCGACCTTGTTGACATTCTGCCCGCCGGGGCCTTGGGCGGTGGTGATGTGCTCTTCGACATCGTTTGACCAGTCGATATTGACCTCGACGGCTTCGGGTTCGGGCAGGACCGCGACGGTGCAGGTGCTTGTGTGGACGCGGCCTTGGGTTTCGGTCTCGGGGACGCGTTTGACCGAGTGGACCCCGGCTTCGAACGAGAGCTGTTGCCAGACGCCTTCGCCTTGGAAGTTGAGGACCGCGTGTCGGATGCCTCCGAATCCGGGATCGGTGGTCATGTCGAGTTCTTCGACCTTCCAGGCTTTGGTAATGGCGTATTTGGTGTAGGCAGCGAGGAGATCGCGTGCCCAGAGCGCCGCTTCGTCGCCTCCGGTGCCAGCGCGGATTTCGAGCATGACTGATCCGATCGCCAGATCGTCGGTGGTGACCAAGGTCTGTTTGATCTGTTCGATCATCTCGCCGGCCTGGCGTTCGATCTCGGGGAGTTCTTCCTTGGCCATGATTGCGAGTTCTTCGTCGTCGCCTACGATGGCCTCGGCAAGTTCGGCTGCTTCTTCGGCCAGATCGCAATAGGTTCGGTATCCCTCCACCACCGGAGCCAAGGCGGCCCGCTTGATCGACAACGCCGAGACTTGCTTGTGATCCGCCAGAACGGCTGGGTCTTCGAGGCTCTTGGTCAACTCGGCATACTGATCGCGCAGCTCGTCGAGCTTGGAGTGAAGATTGGGATCTATCGCATCGAGGGACATGGAGCAACGGTATGCCCAAAGCCCAGACAAAAACCGGGAAATATACGCGCCGATCGCGGTTTTGAGCTCCCGATTGTGCAACTCGGCACGCCCGAATCCAATAAGGCATACACTCAGTCCACCGATTTCAAAGGGGTCTCCATGACGAACACAACGGCGATGACAGCATCAATGGCAGTATCGATGGAAGGTGTCCGCAAAACCTTTGGCAAGAAGGTCGCGGTCGAGGGGATTGATCTCGCCATCCCGCAAGGCTCAATCTACGGATTCATCGGCCCAAACGGCGCAGGCAAAACCACCACCATCCGCATGATTATGTCCATCCTCTTTCCCGATCGAGGCGAGCTCTCGGTGCTGGGCAAGAAATCGGCGGTCGAATCCAAGGATCGCATCGGATACCTCCCCGAAGAGCGAGGAATCTATAAGAAGATGAAGGTCGGGGCCTTCTTGAAGCACATCGGTCGGCTCAAAGGGCTCGACTCACGCGGGCTCGGCAACATCGTCATGCAATGGCTCGATCGCGTCGAGCTGGCTGATGTCCACAAGAAAAAGTGCGAAGAGCTCTCCAAGGGGATGCAGCAGAAGGTGCAGTTCATCGCTTCGGTTTTGCATGACCCGGACCTGATTATCCTCGACGAACCCTTCTCCGGGCTTGACCCGGTGAATATGCGCCTGCTGCGGAGTTTGATCGACGAACAGCACACCAAAGGCAAGACCGTGATCTTCTCGACCCATGTGATGTATCAGGCCGAGCAGTTGTGCGACCATATCATCATGATCCACGAGGGCAAGAAAGTCCTCGACGACACACTCGAAGACATCCGCACCCGATTCGATCCTCGCGCGATCCATGTCGATCCCGTCGGCGGGCTAGGCATGAGCGATGAAATCGCCAAAGTCGCGGGCGTGACGCATGTCACCCCGGTCGAGGGCGCGTTGGAGGTGATCCTCAGCGAAGGAATCGACCCGCAAGACGCGATGAAGTCGCTCCTCGCTGCTCATCCGATGAACCGTGTGGAGATCAAGAAGCCCACGCTTGAAGATGTATTCATCGAGATCGTCACCGATGGCGTGCGGAGTGCCGATGCTGAGCAGTTGCGGGCGGATCTGCTCGCGGGCTCGAAACTCGAAGAGGAGGGCGAATCATGAATATGTCCAAAGTCATGCGGGTCGCAGCCCGAGAGTTCGCATCGACCGCGATGACCAAAGGGTTCATCATCGGCGCATTGGTGCTGCCGGCAGCGATGGCGCTGGTGATTTCATTGGTACTCATGTTGTCGATCAATGCTCAGCCACCTGCTGACAAGGGAACGATCTATCTGCTCGATCGCTCCGGCGAGGTTGCCAGCACCGCAACAGAGCGCATGTCGCCTGAGGAAGTCGAGCAACGATGGCAAGAGCGGGCAGAGAACGCCAAGAAGTTCGCCAAGGAGATCATCGGCAACAAGTTTGGCAGCAAGGTTTCTGATTCGATCGACCAGGCCTCCATCTCGATCGACACCCCGGAGTTTCGTGTGATTCAGACGGATCCCGATGTGGATATCGAGAAACTCAAAGAAGAGCTACGCACGCAGGTCGCCGCTGGGTCAGCCTCCGGCGACGAGCTTGAGAAACTGATCGCCATCATCGAAATCGACGCCGACGCGACCCGCAAGGCCAACGACGACGAGGGGTTTGGGTCGTATCAGGCCTTCTTCCGTCCCAAACTCAACGAAGAAACCGTCAGCGAGATCGAAAGCTCGATCCGGTGGTCGATCCGGGAGCTCCGGTATCAGAACGCCGAGATTGATCGGGATGTCGTCGTCGAACTCAGCTCGGTCAAAGCCCGCAAAAGCATGGAGATCACCGAAGAAGGCGAACGCAAAGAATCGTCGGGCATCACCAGCTTTGTGATCCCGTTTGTCGCGATGATCCTCTTATTGATGGCTTCGATGACCGGCGGGCAATACCTGCTCACCACCACGGTCGAAGAAAAATCGAATCGTGTGGTCGAGGTCTTGCTCTCGGCGGTATCGCCTTTAGAACTCATGACCGGCAAAATCATCGGGCAGATGGGCGTGGGGCTTTCGCTCTTGACGGTCTACAACGCGGTGGGGATTATCGCCCTGATCGCCTTTAGCATGGGCGATCTGATCGACGCCCGGATGGTTCTTCTGATCTTCGTGTTCTTCTTGTTGGCCTACTTCATGTTCGCCTCGCTCATGGCAGCGATCGGCTCGGCGGTCAACGATCTCCGCGAGGCCCAATCGCTGATGACCCCGGTCATGCTGATGATGATCCTGCCTTATATCTTCTTCATGCCTGTGATTCGTGCGCCCAACTCGTTGTTCTCAACGATCACGAGTTTCATCCCACCGATCTCGCCTTTCATCATGATTATGCGTGTGTCCTCGACCGACCCGCCACCGACCTGGCAGGTACTCTTGGCGATCTTGCTCAACATGATCGCGGTGGTCTTTTTCCTCTGGATCGCTGCCAAGATCTTCCGGGTGGGATTGCTGATGTTTGGTAAACCACCAAACTTCCGGACGCTCATCAAATGGATTCGGATGGCGTAGAGTTGATCCATGAACAATATGGATGATGGCTCAACGACCTACGACAAGCACGACCTCTATGAACTCTGCGTCCAATCGCCCAAGGACCTGGTGCTCCTCCTCCGCGCGGTGCATGGGGGCGATCCCGTTACGCTCGGCGAGGATTTCTCGGGCACGGCGGCCCTCTCGCACCTGTGGATCAAACGCGATGGAGCCAAAGCCATCGCAGTGGACTTCGACAAAGAGGCCCTCTACAAGCGAGGCGAGCACGAGCGCATCACCAAGCATCAATGCGATGTGCATGAGATTCGTGAGCCCTGCGATGTGCTCTTTGTCGGGAACTTCTCGATCGGGTATCTCCACACGCGGGCTGAACTTGTTGAGTACCTCCGCCATGTCAAATCTCGGCTCAACCCCGGCGGCGTCTTCATCTGCGACACCTACGGCGGCGAAACCGCCTACACCCTCGGCGGCGTCCACCGCGCCCACCCCATGCCCGGCGGCAAGCTCTGCCGATATACTTGGGAGCAACACGAAGCCGACCCGACCACGGGGATGGTGACGAATCTGATTCATTTCCGCGTCGAGCGGGCCGGGGTGATCGAGTTTGAGTTGGAAGATGCGTTTGTGTATCAGTGGAGGCTCTGGTCGATCCCCGAGCTTCGTGATGCGATGAACGACGCCGGGTTCAGCGAAACGCTGGTCTATACCAAACTCGCCGATGCGTTGGATGGGGATGGGAATGCGTATGTGCTGCCGGTGGATGATGGGCAGGAGGAACTTGAAGAGAGTTTCATTGTGCTGGTCGCGGGGAAGGTGTAGTTTGCCAAAGCTCACTCACGAACAACGCGACAAACTCCGATTCATCTGCCACCAGTGCAGCTACGACATGACTGGCAGAGCCGATGCTGATCCGTGTCCGGAGTGCAATACACCTTTCGATACACGAAAGGATCTCCCCGGCGCTGAGGGGCGATCCAAGAGGGGGATCGCGTACATGATCTGTGCGATCGTCATCTTGCCCATTGTCCCCATCCTCACCTTTGGCTTCCTCTATCCCGCGATGGCCACGATTTATTGGCTCAAACCGAAGAAAACGGATTTCCGGATCGCATATCACATCACCAAACGCCGAAAACTGATTGAACTCCTTGTCTATGTTTGGTTCGTCGAACTGATGTTCATTTTCTGGCTCGATGAGATTTGGCCGCCGTTCTTTGAGTGGTGGTAGCCACCCCCGCAAGCTATAATCCCCCATGACCACCATGAACACCCCCACCACGACCGATACCCTCAGCTCCTACAACCCATCCACCGGCGAACTCGTCGGAACCGTCCCCGTCACGCCTGTCAGCGAGATTGACGGCATGATCGCCAAGGCACACCAAGCCCAGATCGCATGGGCGGCGCTCAGTGCCCAAGAACGGGCCGAGATGCTCAAGCCCGCGGGCGAGAAGCTGCTCGAACGGGCTGACGAACTCGGACGGATTCTTTCGCTCGAGCAAGGCAAGCCGCTCGCAGAAGGCATCGGCGAAGTCAAAGGGTGCGGCAATCGCATGAACGACGAGGTCGATGAAGTTGTCAAAGCGATGATCCCCGATGTGCTCACCGATGAAGCCGTCGAATCAACCCTCTACTACGATCCCTTCGGCGTCTGCGCCACCATCACCCCCTGGAACTTCCCAGCACTCATGCCACACTGGACGATTGTCCCGGCATTGGTCGCGGGCAACACTGTGATCCTCAAGCCTTCGGAGCAGACGCCTCTGATCGCCGATGCGTATGTCAAGATTCTCAACGAGTTCTTGCCCGAAGGCGTCCTCCAAATCATCCATGGCGAAGACGACCAGGGCAAAGCACTCGTCGCTGGTGATGTCAACATGATCGCATTCACCGGCTCAAAGACCGCCGGCCAGCACATCATGGCGGCTGCGGCCCCGGGGCTCAAGCGATTGATCCTTGAGCTTGGTTCCAAAGATCCATGCGTGGTGCTCGAGGGGGCGGATCTTGACAAAGCTGCAGCATTTTGTGCGAATAACTCGATGCGCAACTGCGGGCAGGTCTGTGTCTCGACCGAGCGGATTTATGTGCAGGACACCATCAAGGACGAGTTCATGAGCAAGCTGGTCGATCTGGTGAAGGACTATAAGGTTGGGGATTGTCTCGAAGAGGGCGTCACGATCGGGCCGATGGTTATGCGCGAGCAAAAAGCCCATGTGCTCGCCCAGATTGAAGACGCCAAAGCTAAGGGCGCCAAGGTTGTCCTCGGGGATACCCCGATGGACGGGAACTTTGTCGAGCCGACGATTCTTGATAACCTGAATCACACGATGGACATCATGACCATCGAAACCTTCGGGCCTGTCGCGTGCATCCAGACGGTCAAGGACGCGGAAGAAGCCATCGAGCTGGCCAATGACACGGAATATGGGCTTGGCGCGGTGTTCTTTGGCGAAGAGCAACTCGTCCGCACACTCGCCCGGCGTTCGACCGCCGGGATGGTGGGTGTGAATAAATCCCTCGGCGGCGCCAGCGGCACGCCTTGGGTTGGCGCTCGCAAATCCGGGATCGGGTATCACTCGGGGCCTCTGGGGCATCGCCAGTTCTGTCAGCTTCGTGTAGTGAGCACGAACCGATGAGCACGAACCGAAAAATCGGTTATTGCTCTTCTGGGTCTGGCACCTTGAAGGCCATGATGTATTGGAATCCATAGACCGGGTATTGAACCTGGAGCCGATAGGTGCGGAACTCTTCGGGTGCATACCCGTTCTGTTCGCACAGGTAGTTGACCATATCGCAATATTTCGGGATTTCATGGATTCCAAGATTTGTCAGCCCGGCCCCGAGCGAAGCGATCTCGTCGTTTGTCGCCATGCGATCAATATCGCGTGAAGTGTCTTCGTTGTCGGCGGCCCCTTTGCCCATTGTTTTGTACACGATGAGCTTGGGCTGGGTTCCTTCGAAGATGTCGCCATGGAGAATGACATCGTTTATGAGTGTCACCACGGGCACATCAGGGACGACCGATGTGCCTCGTGTTTTTTGTCCCGGCTTGGCAAATCTGCTCAATCCTGCGGGAACATGCACCGAATCGAGCATGTCATAGAGGGCGTCCTTGCCTCCGATTTCGGGGGCAAAGGTGCTGATGACCTGCCCTTGATCTTCGACGACGGTGAGCGGCGCGGGGATATGGGAGAAGAAGGGGGTGAGGTCAAACTCCATTTGTACGGGAAAATCTCGCCCGGACTTGTATTTGAGCGGAAGCCCATAGACAAGTTGAATCGGGGTGTCTGGTCTGAGCCGACGCAGACCAGATACGCCATGAATAGTGGAAATATCAATGGCGTCGTTATCTTCTGCGTTGGGTGTGAACATCATGCAGGTGAGCCATATCTTGCCCTGGAACCCAAGAATCTGGCTCATGCCTTTGAATACTTGATATCGGCTTGATTGTTCAAACCGCTGGCGTGTGTCGGCATGTTTGACACTCAGCGCTGCGTTGAGTGCTGCGCGGGTGCCAAACTGATCGCGGATGAGGTGGTCGAAATCGTTGATGACTTCGAGCGCCGATTCGACATGCTCGGCGGGTGAGCCGCAGCTTTGCGCTGCCCGGACGATTGATCGAAGTGTTTCTGGACCTGGGATCGAGGTGAGCACCTCGATGGGGTTCTCCTTGCTGATCGCACTGAGCACGCGACTCATCATCACACGCGAAATCTCAAGCGTGCGTGAGAGCTCTGTCGGGCGCAGCGAGCAGCCCGTCACCCCTTCGAGCACACGCCCAAGGGAAGACCGCAGCCGAGCCCCTGTCTCTTCAGGGCAACCAGGCATTCCAGTTCCTCGTTCTACAGGTTCCAAACCATCCTCCCAGCAAAAACGCGATCGGCGTTCGTTTTGTGTATCCCGGAACGCTGTACCATCCAATTTTTGTAAAAAAATACCCAAAATTTGAGTGTTATTTATTACGATTTCGCAAACTTCTGGTACACTCGGGCCTCGTATATCCTCTCTCTATCATAACCGCATGAGGCTCGGCACTCAACAATGCGGGGTGGTGTTGCACGATTTACTCGTGTTAGGAACAAGGAAGACCGATGGCGCGGAGAGAACGGCTTTTCACCACGCTCGGCGTAATTGCTTCGCTTGCGATACATGCCCAGCATGCCCAGGCACAATGGTCTGATGATTCAACCATCCACATGGTCGTCGCCGACGGCCCGGGCGAACAAGTCCAACCAAAGATCGTCCCTACCGATGACGGCGGGTGCTATATCAGCTGGTTCACCAGCAACACCGGTTACGATGTTCGGCTTCAACGCCTTGATGCCGACGGCAACGAGATGTGGGCACACAACGGCATCGTCATCGCTGATCGCAACTTCTCCTCGACACAAAGCTACGACCTCGATATCGACACCGCCGGGCACGCGGTGCTCGTCTTCCGCGACGATCGGTTCGGAGGCGTGAAAATCACCGCCCAGCGCATCGCGCCAGATGGATCGACCCTGTGGGGACCCAACGGCATCCAGTTCTCCAATGGGACTGACTTCGTCGCATCCCCCGACATCGCAGCGACATCCGATGGCTCATCGGTTATCGGATGGATCAACAACGCCGATACGCAACTTGCAAAGATCAATGCCGACGGCACCATCGCCTGGACAAAGACCATCACCGATCCGGGCGGCGAAAGTGTCAACCTTGCCTCAATGCACGGCTCAGACGCCGGGTCGGTCATCCTCTCATGGGTGCAGTTCGCAGCCTTCTTCGATCCCAAGCATCTCTACGCCCAGAAGATCAATGCCGACGGGACGGATGGGTGGGCATCGCCGGTCGCGGTGTTTGACGGCGGGTCGCTCCAGTTCGGCAACTTCCCCGAGTTCGTCGCCGACGGCTCGGGCGGGGCGGTCTTCTCATGGTACGACACCGCCAATGGGCTCAATGTCTTCGCTCAGCATCTCAACGCGGATGGCTCAGAACGCTATCCGCACAACGGCGTTGCGTGCTCAACCTTCCCAAGAGAACGCGTCTCCCCCGCTGCTGCCTACGACGCTGCGACTGATTCCGTATATGTCGCGTGGGTCGAGCTCGACAACAACCAAAGCGATCAAGGCATCTTTTCCCAACGACTCGACGCCACCGGCTCCCGGCTATGGACTGATTCTGGACGCTTCGTCTCATTCCCTGACTCCCGTGAGACCGGATCAATCAATGTTCAGATGATGGAGGGCGATCTTGTGACGCTCTGGATCGAAGGCGGGCTCGCATTCGGCATGGACCAGGTACGGGCCTTTCGGCAAGATATCGACGGCAACCGCGTCTGGGACTTCGATTTCAACTCGATCGCATCTGATCCTGCGCTCCGCTCACGATTGGTCTCAACGATGAGCTCTGATGGGTTCATCATCGCCGGGTGGCAAGCTGGGGACTTTGGCGTTGCGGACATCGAAACACACAACCTCAATCCAGACGGTACTTTGGGAAACATCCTGTGCCCGCCAGACCTTACCGGCGATGGTGAACTCAACTTTTTCGATGTCTCAGCCTTCCTTACCGCGTTCTCGGGTAAACACCCCAGTGCCGATTTTACAGGCGATGGCTTGTTCAATTTTTTCGATGTTTCTGCCTTTCTTGCTGCTTTTTCAAAGGGATGCCCATAACCTTTATCCCCTATACCCCTCAATGGTCTTGCAGCAATGCAAGACCATTCACACCCGGCGGTCCCTCCCGCCGGGTGATTTTTTTATCCATTGTGCCTGCGCATGTGTCGGCGCGTTACGCATGAGTGAGTAACGCAAAGAAACTGACTGCTTCAAAGCTGCTTCAAAAAAAAATGGACACGCCCCACTGGTTTCCCAGCGGGGCGTGTTCGCAGCTTGATGCAGCTGATAAGCCGAGTTCTGTCCCGCGATTGGTTTCTGATCCATTCCTTTTGACGGGGGCTTTGGATCAGACCTGATCGCGTGGGCGACTATTTCTCTGCCCGTGCTGTTGCCAACACGATGAGGAGCACAATGCTCCCAGCACCCTACCCGAGTCACATCGACGGATCGTCGAACGCGGAAGACGCAAAACGCCGTCCGCAAGGACCCTGCTTGGGCTTGCACGCGGTGGGGTTTACCGTGCCCGGGTTGTCACCAACCCGGCGGTGCGCTCTTACCGCACCTTTTCACCCTTACCTGTGATCGACTGATCCGAAAATCAATCCATCCATCGGCGGTTCATTCTCTGTGGCACTTTCCCTCGACCCAAGCTGCACCCTTGCGGGTTTGTTGAGCCGGGTGGGCGTTACCCACCACCGTATCCTGTCGTGCTCGGACTTTCCTCCCGTTGACGAACCGATCCGAAAACCAGCTGCCAACGAGCAGTCGCCTTGCTGCATCAATCAACTATACGCTCAGGAATCCCCCATGTTCGTGTGCAGAAACCCTCATTTTCGCGTACAATCGGGGCATGTCCAAGGCCCGGTGCATTCTCTGGCTCGAACCCACTCAGGCAACCACCCTGAAAAGGGTACTCGAACGCGCCGATATCGAGCTCATCGGTGCCGGCTCACCCGACTCGGCGCGGATCGGACAGGTGGCTTCCGATCTGGGATGCGAACCCGTCGATGATCTCCGCCATGCCTTGGCCAGTGCCGATACCGATCTGATTCTTCTGGGGTCCCCCGCACGATTCGCCGACCAAGCCCAGGACGCCGATCTCGACGGGCTCAAGGCTGCCCATGCCCGCAATGTCTGCGTCGCGACGCTCGAACCCACCCCCGCCACAGTCAACGGCATCGGAGGCACCTCGTTCGCGGAAGTCCTCCAAACCGGTGCACTCAACGAGCTCGCGCACATGATGCCGATGACTCGGCATACGCCGATGATTGATGAGCTCTGCACGGTGTTCGAGACCTTCGCGCCAATCCGCTCGTGCGCGATCACGATCGGCATGCCCAACGCGCTGGGTTCGCTCGGGGCCCGGCTTTTCGATGCGATGGATTTGATCCGCTCATTGATCGGGATCCCCGACATCATCGAAGCGGGTTATATCTCACCAGCGGCTGGGCGTGGGCTTCATCCGCTGCCCGGGCAATCCCTCCGCGATCTCCATGGCGAGTTCACGCTCAACCTCCGGTTCTCCGATGGACGATGCTCAACATTGTTCCTCACCGACCAGGTTGGCGCGTCGATGATCCGCATGACGCTGATGAGCACCGAGGGACACATCATCGCCAACAACGACGGGTTCAAATGGTTCAACCCCGTCGGCGAGATGATTGATTCATACAACGCGCCCCAGGCCAACGACGCCGACCCCACCGAGATCGTGCTGGCCAACCAGCTGATCGAGCTCTGCTCTGGAGTCGGCCCAAAGCGGGCACCGATCGACTACCCATCGGTGCTCTCGATGACCCACGCGACGCTCTTGAGCACACGGACAGGGCAGGGCGAATCGCCTCGGGCGGTGGAGCATTTGTTGTTGTCGATGTGAGATTCTTGGTGGCCCGGCTCGCCGAGCCGGGTTCTTCCTTTGTCATCTCCCAAGCAGCCAAGACCCGGCTCGGCGAGCCGGGCCACCGAAGAGATCAGCCCCACTTGGTCAGATGCCACTTCTTCTTGCCGCGTCGGATGGCGATATAGGATTCGTGGAGCAAATGATCTTCAGTGAGTTTGGTATCAATCGTGATCTTCTGGCCGTTGATCGAAACGGAGCC
>WFPK01000022.1 GCA_015487555.1 Phycisphaerales bacterium | reverse complement strand
GGGGGTGGTGGGCGATAAGTCTAGCATTGGACAAGAATTATAGCTCAAATTCTAGATTTTACTGTTCATATATGCGCGATGATCGAGTACGATCAGTTTGTCGAGCCCCCAGAAGTGGGTGAGCTTGGAAACCGGTTGATCGAGCGTTTTACAACGCGTGAGGGATTGCACCATGAATGTCGTGAGGGATTGCACCATGAATGTATTGACAAAGAGCATCGGCCTTTTGGCCCTGACCACCATCACTGCCCCAGCACTCGCCGGGGTTGTCTATACCGACACCGTCTCGTTCTTGAACGATGCCGATGCGGGCATCTCGCTCAACACCTTCGATGACGCGGTCTATGGCGCATCGCCGGATCTGAGCTACACCATCGGCGCATTTTCCTACGAGATCAGCGCAGGGGGAGGCTATGGAACCGGGCTCTTCAATGACACCGGGATCATCTCGACCCAGAACTCGAACGATCACCTGCTCATCACCTTCACCAGCGGCAATGTCAATGCTGTCGGAGGCAACTTCTGGGGAACCGAGATCGGATTCGCAACCGTGCTGGCGCAAATCACCATCACACTCAGCGATGGGACGGATGTGACATTCGATTCCGTAGGCCCATCAGTGTTCCGTGGGTTCAGCACCGACACCTTCATCACCAGCATGACGATCGAAGCCAAATCCGCCACCGGCGCTTGGGCAACGATGGATAACCTCTATGTCGGTTCCGCAGCTGTCGTTCCGCTGCCACCAGCAGCATGGGCAGGGCTCGCCATGCTGGGTTTGCTCGGCGGCGCACACGCACGCCGGCGACACGCCTGAATCATTCGGCGACAAATACAAAGCACAAAGCTTCAGGACAAGACGCCTCAGGACAAGACCCAAAGAAAACAAACCCAAAGAAAAAGGACAGCCTCGGCTGTCCTTTTTCGTGTTCACAAGTTCACAATCACCCCTTGAGCAATCGCTCAAGGTAATGGATATCCACGCCACCCTTTTTGAAGTCCGTATTGTTCATCAACTCGAGATGCAGCGGGATCGTCGTCTTGATCGGCCCGACCTCGAACTCATGCAAGGCCCGTGATGCCCGTGTGATCGCAGCTTCGCGGCTCTCGGCGTGGACAATCAGCTTGCCGATCATCGAGTCATAGTTGGGCGGCACACGATACCCAGCGCACACATGGCTATCAATCCGCACACCCAACCCACCCGGTGCACGATAAGTCTCGATCAGACCGGCTGAGGGACGGAAATCTTTGGTGTGATCTTCCGCATTGATCCGGCACTCGATCGCGTGCCCGTTGACCTTGATGTCTTTTTGCTTGTGGGGAATCTTCTCGCCCGCTGCCACCATGATCGACATCTTGACAATATCGACCCCCGTGATCGCTTCGGTGATCGGATGCTCGACCTGCACGCGGGTATTGACCTCGAGCATATAGAAGTTCTGCTTTTCGTCCATCAGGAACTCGACGGTCGCTGCGCCGGAGTATTCCGCGGATTTGACCAGCTTGGCTGCCGCTTCGCAGACCCGCTCGATTTTTTTGCGTTCGACGCCTGGCGCCGGTGCTTCTTCGATGATTTTCTGGTGTCTGCGTTGCATCGAGCAATCGCGTTCCCACAGGTGGATCGCATTGCCGTGCTTGTCGCCGATGGTCTGGATTTCGACATGGCGTGCATGTTCGAGAAACTTCTCGATGAACACGCCGCCGTTGCCGAAGGCCGCGAGGGCTTCTTGCTGAGCTTTGGCAACATTGGCGCGAAGGGTTGCCTCATTGCGGCAGATGCGCATCCCGCGCCCGCCGCCACCAGCCGAGGCCTTGATAATCACCGGATACCCGATCTCCGCTGCCACCTCGACAGCCTCATCAAGCTCCTCAATCTCACCTTCAGACCCGGGAAACACCGGCACCTTGGCTGCGCGGGCGTAGCGTTTGGCCTCGACTTTGTCGCCGAGCTTGCCCATCGCTTCGGGCGATGGGCCGATGAACTCGATCTTGCATTCTCGGCAAATTTCCGAAAAATCCGCCCGTTCCGAGAGAAAACCATACCCAGGATGAATCGCATCGACATCTGTGACCTCGGCAGCCGAGATGATTCGCGAAATATTCAGATACGAATCTTTCGCAGGCCCAGGCCCGATGCAGATCGCTTCATCGGCATCACGCAGGTATGGCGCATCCTTGTCGGCGGTGGAATACACACACACCGTCTCGATCTCAAGTTCGCGGCAGGCCCGCATGATCCGCTGGGCGATCTCGCCACGATTGGCAATCAACACACGCTTAAACATGGTGGTGAATCTCGTTTCAATCACGCCCGATGCGAGCGTGGGGATGGGTTTACTTGAGGATGAGGATACGGATTTACTTCAAGAGGAAGAGCTTTTGTCCGAACTCGACCGCTTCGCCGTCTTTGACAAGAATCTTCTCGATCACACCCGATTGCTCAGCTTTGATTTCATTGAACACCTTCATCGCCTCGACAATACACACCACCGTATCAGGGCCAACCGAATCGCCGACATTGACAAAGCACTTGGATTCGGGATTGGGTCTGTTGTAAAAGGTTCCAACCATCGGCGATTCGATCGCACTGAGTGTGTCATCTGTAGTTGGCGCCGATGCCGGGGCTACCGATGATGTTGACCCCGGAGCTGCCGATGCTGTTGATGATGCCGAAGGTGCCGGAGCTGCCACTGGCGCTGGCATCTGGGCAGCCCCGCTCCCTGTGCCATAGAGCACAGGCTGATGCTGAATCACCGTCCCCTTGTCATCGCCTCGTTTGATCGTGACGGTCTCTTGCTGATCGTGAAGATCAATCTCGGTGAGTTCATTTTCGACCATCAGGCGGACAAGCTCTTTGAGTTTTCGGATATCAATCATGGTGTGTTATCTGCGGAGGGGGTTGATGCGCTCATCGGCGGTGTGCATACGCGATGATGAACAGCAAAGGTATTTGATGTGTGCATCACAAGAAATGCACAACCGATGAATCATAATCATACCCCCAAATGCCATCGAACGCGAACTTCATCGAACTTGTTCGATTCTGCCTGAATCTTCATCGCCCCCGAGCGGGTACACTCGCACATGCCCAAGTCGGCCCTGTGGAAAACACTGCCCGCCTCTTTGTCCGCCTCATTGCCTGGAGGTGTGTTGATAGGTGTGCTGATTTTGGTCGTCGCCGTGTTGTCGTTGCCGGTGATGACCGAGCTCGCCCGCTCGCTGGCGATCCTCTTCGGGCGCCAATCCGGGGTGTCTTTCGCTGGGCTCTTTCTCAGCCCCGAGCGCATCTGGCTCCTGACCCGATCGGTGGGCATCGCTGGGGTCATCGGTTTGGTCGGGGTGTGCATGGGTATCCCCCTTGCCCGCATCATCGGAGCCGGGCACGCCGGGCGCGATGGGGGCGATGGGCATCATTGGTCCAGGCAGCTTTTGCCCGCGATCCTGATCTCCCCGATCTGGCTCCCGGCTGCGATGGTCTACGCAGCGGGCAATCTTCTGCGGGCACCCGACACCATCATCGGCAAAGCCCTCGTCACCTACTCCACATCCTCGCCAGACCTGCGATGGATCACCATCTGGGCCGGGTATGCCATTGCTGTTGTCGGGCTCGCCATCTGGAGCGCCCCGATCGCTGGGGTTCTGATCGCTTCGGGGCTCGGGCACCGGACGAACCTTTATACAGAGATGATCGCCCTCGAACCTGTCGGGCTTCTCCGCCGATCGGTCCTTTGGGTACGCTTGCACCTGGCGATCCTCTTTCGCGCCTGGGTTCTGGTCGCCATCATCATGCTCGGCTCGGCGGTCCCGATGCATCTTGCCCAGCTTGACACATGGTCGATCGTCATCTGGAGACAGCTCGCCGAATCGCCCATCGAGCGGTGGGGGAGCATCTGGCTCAGCGCCTGGCCGACGGTCATCATCGCCGCGGTCGGCGCATGGGTGCTCACCGGGGCGCTTGTCCGCCGAGGCGAAGAATCACGATTCGAAGATCAAGGCCATTCACTCCAAACCCTGCCAAAGCTCGTCGTGCTCGGTGCGATCGTCGTCTGGGCCTTGGGCGCTCTGGTGCCGATGGGCGCGATGTTGGTCACCCTCGACGACTGGGGCGCGATCCTTCACTTCTGGCGGATCGAATCGCAAGCCATGGCCGATTCGGGCGTCCTCGCCCTGGCTTCCGGGCTCGTCGCCATGCTCGTCGCCATGCTCATCGCGATGACACTGGGCAACCCCTCGGTGCGCATCCGCCGAATCGGCGCATGGGCGCTGATGATCCTGTGCATCTTGGGTTTGATCCCCGGCGTGCTCATCGGCGCAGCGGTTGTTCGATCGCCAATTCCTTGGCTGACAACAGGTTGGGGCGGGGCGCTGCTCGCCTCGTGCATCCGCAGTGCCTTCCTCGGTGCCATCATCGGCGCCCTGTGCGCTCGCGCCGAGTCCATCGAACGCCAATCCATCCGGTGGCAGATGTCCGGGGGCTCGATCACAGGCTGGGCCCGTGCCGTCTTGCCAGGGATCACGCTGCCTCTGCTCGGCGCTGGGCTCATCGCCGGGCTCTACTCCATGTACGAGATCGAAGCATCTGTCATGGTGCGCCCGCCGGGGATGGACAACCTGCCTCAGCAGCTCCTCGCCGATCTTCACTATGCCCGTCTCGAACAGCTCTCCGCAGCCGGGGTCAACCTCCTGGGCATCGGACTCGTCGGCTCGATCATCGCCTCCCTGCTCATCACCCGGATCCGACCCGCAGGCAGATTCGGCAACTGATCGCATCTCGACCGGTTAACTACCGTATGATCCGCGATATGCTCATGGATTCCCGATGCTCGATACAACTCGCTTCAGCGATAGCCCTGTGCCTGATTGTGTCCGTGCTCGGGGGATGCGCCGAGACCGCTGAGGATCAGTCAGCACCGGGCCCACTCAACACCCTCGAAGTCTTCAGCGAATCAGGCACCCAGCGCGGGCAGTTCGTCTACCCCCGAGGCATGGATGTCTTTACAGACAACGGCGAACCAAGAGCAGCCATTGTTGATAAAACCGCCCGAATCCAGATCATGGACCTCCAAACCGGGCAAATCCTCGGCTCAGTCCACACCCCCAAATGGGATCGAGGCAAACCCACCGGGCTCACCGTCGCCACCTCGATCATCAACCCCGACAAGCTCGCCGTCTATGTCGCCGACACCCACGAGCACCGGGTCTTGATGTACGAGCTCCCACTCCCCGATGTCGATGTCCCTGTTCCCACCGAGCCCGACTTCTCCTATGGGTCCTTCGGCGACGCCCCCGGCGAGTTCATCTACCCCACCGATATCGCGGTCCAGACAAACAACGCCGGACTCGTCACCCACCTCTACATCTCCGAATACGGCGGCAACGATCGCATCTCACGATTCAAAGTCGATCGGTCTGACCAAGCGATCAATCTCGCTTTCGACTACCAGATCGGCATCGTCGGCGAAGAGGTCGATGCGTCCGACTATCCCAACGCCCTGAACCGACCCCAATCCATCGAGCTCTGGACCAACCCCCAAGGCGATCAGGAAATCATCGTTACCTCCGCAAGCCATCACCGCGTCGGACGATTCACCATCGCCGGCGAGCTCGTCAAATGGTTCGGCGATCCGATGGACACCTCCGACGAGGCCTACCGATTCCCCTACGGGCTCACCATCCTCGACGACGGAACCGCGCTCATCACCGAGTTCGGCGGAAATCGGATACGATGTATTGATCTTGAATCCGGGCAGACCCTCTGGCGGTATGGCATCGGCGGAAGAAGCATCGGCGAGCTCGCCCAACCCTGGGCCAGCGGCGTAATAGGGGACCAGCTCGTGATACTCGATTCAGGCAACAGCCGAGTACAAATCTGCACACTCCCCGAAGGCGTGCCCACCATCGGAGACGAATACGCTGCTGCCGAGATGGTCATCGGGAGCCAAACCCCATGATGATCTTCCTCCCCGCAAGCCTTGCTCTTGGCCCGTTGCAGTTCGATCTCGAAGTCTTCTTGATCCTGATCCCGGTTCTGGGCTTGCTCACCATCTTCATCGCCCGCAAGAGCATCTCCGGGCTCGGCAAGGGATCACGCATCGCAGCGATCGTCATTCGCCTCCTCGCCATCACCCTGATCGTGGGCGCGCTGGCTGAGCCTTCGCTTCGCAAAACCTCCGACGATGTCGGCGTCACCGTCATCATCGACGCCTCGCGCTCGATCCCCATCGGTGCCCAAGAGCAGATCGACCAATACATCGCCCGTTCGCAAGAAGGCTCGCGCAAGCCCGACGATCAGCTCGGCATCATCACCGCAGCCGAGAAGGCCTTCACCCAGTCCTCCGTCTCTCTGGCCACCACCCGCGTCGATCGCCAGTTCATCGGCGCGACCGATGGCACCAACCTGATGCAGGCCGTCTCCCTCGCCATCGCATCAGCGCCCAAATCCCTCGCCAACCGCATCGTCATCATCACCGACGGCAACGAAACCGACGGCTCGCTCATCCGCGCCGCACAAGCCGCCAAAGCACAGGGCATCCCCATTGATGTCCTCCCCGTCGAGTTCGCCTACGCAGAAGAAGTCATCGTCGAAGCACTCCAAGCCCCGGCCAATGTCCGCGTCGGCGAAACCATCACCCTCAAGGTCGTCCTCACCGCCACCGTCCCAGCAGCGGGCCGATTGCTGATCTCCCAAGACGGCGTCATCATCGACCTCAACCCCGCAGCCGACGAGCTGGGCAAAATCGTCGAGCTCAACAAAGGACGCAATGTCCTGGCGGTTTCAGTCGGCGTGACCAGACCCGGCGCTCTGAGCTACGAAGCCGTCTTCGAGCCATTGACCGCACTCTCCGAATCAGGCTCGTCCACGGGCACGCTGGGCGATTCCATTGCTGAAAACAACAAAGGCACCGCCATCACCTTCGTCGATTCCGAAGGCAGCGTGCTTCTTGTCGCTGAGGATCCAAACGAAGCGGTCAAGTTCGAAGATGTCCTCGCCAAAGCCGAGGTCAAAACCATCCGCATCACCGCGTCCCAGTTCCCGACTTCACTCCCCGAGCTCGCCTCCTACGAAGCGATCGTCCTGCTCAACCAGTCCGCCTATTCCTATTCACAAGCCCAGCAAGAGCTCATGCGCCAGTATGTCCACGACACCGGAGGCGGGCTCGTCATGATCGGAGGCCCAGAGTCCTTCGGTGCTGGCGGTTGGATCGGATCACCCTTGGCCGATGCGCTCCCGATCCGGCTCGACCCGCCTCAGAAGCGGCAGATGCCAAGAGGCGCACTGGCATTGATCGTCCACTCGGTCGAAATCCCCCGAGGCGTGTTTTATGGCAAGCAGGTGTCCAACGCGGCGGTCGATGCCATGTCCAGACTCGATCTCGTCGGCATCATCGAATACCAGGCGATGGGCGGCACCGATTGGGTCTACCCGCTTTCACCCGTCGGCGATAAAGGAGCTGTCAAACGCGCCATCCAGAACCTGACCTTTGGCGATATGCCCAGCTTTGATCCTTCTCTCCAGCTTGCTCTCTCGGGGCTGAGCAACGCCGGCGCAGGACAGAAGCACTGCATCATCATCTCCGATGGCGATCCGTCGATGTCCCGCTCGCTCTTGCGTAAGTTCAAGCAGGCCGGGATTACGATCTCAGCGGTCGGGGTCAATCCGCACTCGCCCGCCGATACCAACACCCTGCGCACCATGGCCCGGGTGACGGGCGGGACTTATTATGCCGTCGCCAACAATGCGCTGGCGACGCTGCCTCAGATTTTTATCAAAGAGGCCCAGACCATCCGCCGAGCGCTGATCTGGGAGGGCGAAGCCTTCGCACCAGCACGCACCGGCGTGCCGACGGAAACCATGCGAGGCATCAATCGCGTCCCGCCGATCGAAGGCTATGTCGTCGCTGCCGAGCGCGAAGGACTCAGCCTCGTCACACTCCGAGGCAAAGAAAACGATCCCATCGCAGCCCAGTGGCAGCACGGGCTCGGCAAGGTCGTCACCTTCACCTCCGATGTCTCCACCCGTTGGGCACCCTCGTGGGTCGGCTGGTCCGGGTTCGATCAGTTCTGGGAGCAGCACATCCGCTGGACGATGCGCCCCTCGGGCAGCGCGACCCTGCGCGTCACCACCGAAAACATCGGCGACAAAACCCGCGTCATCGTCGAAGCCTTCGATCCCACCGGCGAACGCCTCAACTTCGCCGACTTCCAGGCCCGCACCTCCACACCCGATGGCAGCGGCAAACTCGTCGAAGTCCAACAAGTCGGCCCGGGTCGATACGAAGGCGAGTTCGACACCGCCGAAGCCGGGGCCTATGTCGTCAACCTCCAATACCGCGCCCCGGGTTCCGATGGCGAGGTGCTCGAAGGCTCCGCCCAAGCCGCCGTCACCAGACCATTCGCCGACGAGTTCAAAGCCCTCGAAACCAATATCCCCTTACTCCAACAAGTCGCCGCCATCACCGGCGGGCGCATCCTCCCTTCCGATCCAACCTTGGCTAATCTCTGGTCGCGCGATGGCGTCAAAGTCCCCCTCGCCCTGACCCCCGTCTGGCTGATGTTCGCAATGATCGGCATCGCCATTTTCCTGCTCGATGTCGCGGTCAGAAGAGTGCGGATCGACCCGGCGATGATCGCTGCCTTCTTGCGGCGCGGGGCGAGCAAAGAAACCGACAAATCCACCGCTTCGATGCAGGCCATGTCCGCTGCCCGATCACGCGCATCATCACGGACAGGCGATGATGAGCGAAAAGTTCAGAAGCAAGCCGCCTCACGCAAGTTCGTCGCACCCGAAGACGCACCAGCGTCATCCGAGCCCGTCGCACTCGCAGGCGAAGAAGAATCAACCAAGCCGAGCATCGGCAAACCAAAGCAAACCATCGAAGAAGAACAATCCGAACCAATGGACGCGCTGAGCGCACTGCGGGCAGCGAAAAAACGAGCCCGAGACGATATGGACGAGTCGTAAGACACAAACACGGTGCATTGTGCGCCGCCTAGGAGTTGAATATGGCAACGAATGAATCCTTCGAGACCCCCCAAGAAGTCAAAGCCCAGTGCGAAGCTTTCCGCAAAACATTCGCCGACCTGCGCGCCGAGATCGGCAAGGTCATGGTCGGGCAACAACAAGTCGTCGATTCCGTCCTCGTCTGCCTCTTCTGTGGCGGCAATGTCCTCCTCGAAGGCGTCCCCGGGCTCGGCAAAACCCTGCTTGTGCGCACACTCGCCCAAACCTTGTCCCTGCCCTTCAACCGCATCCAGTTCACCCCAGACCTGATGCCCGCCGATGTCATCGGCACCAACATCGTCTCCGAAGACCCCGACACCGGCAAACGATCATTCGAGTTCCAACAAGGCCCGATCTTCGCCCAAATCCTCCTCGCAGACGAAATCAACCGCGCCACGCCCAAGACCCAGTCGGCCCTGCTCGAAGCGATGCAGGAACACGCTGTCACCGTCGCCGGCCAAACCTACACACTCGACGAACCCTTCCTCGTCCTCGCCACCCAAAACCCCATCGAACAAGAAGGCACCTACCCCCTCCCCGAAGCCCAGCTCGACCGCTTCCTCCTCAAGGTCGATGTCGGGTACGCCGGGCTCGAAGACCTGATGGAAATCATCGACCGCACCACCGGCTCAGCCAACCCCGTCGCCCGACCAATCGTCAATGGCCAGCGCATCCTCGACATGCAAGCCCTCGTCAAATCCGTCGTCGTCGCGCCGCATGTCAAGCAGTACGCCGCCCGCTTGGTCCTCGCGACCCATCCCGAAACCGACACCGCTGCCGGGGGCCCCAACGGCCCAACCAACCGCTACATCCGCTGCGGCGTCTCCCCCCGCGGCGCCCAGGCCCTGATCCTCGCTGGCAAAGTCCGCGCCCTGGTCGATGGCCGATTCCATGTCTCCTACCAAGACATCCAAGATGTCGCCAAATCCTGCCTCCGCCACCGAATCCTCCCCAACTTCGAAGCCGAAGCCGACCGCGTAGACACCGACGCATTGGTACAAGAAATCCTCAAACTCACCCCAACCCAACCAACCGCAATGGTGGGGGGGCAATCATGAAATGGTTGATTGCTTCCATATTGATCGTGTTTTTTATAGGCGGGTGTGCATTGACCCCCGAGTATGGATCGCGTGGCCCAAACGAGACATGGCTGATCGTTGACCAAGGCGATGATGACGCTGCCGAGGTTCAATTGAGAGTAAACAAGCAGCGATCATGGGGATGGGCATCTCAGTATGTCACTTCATCATATGATGAATCCATTCGCCGGTTTTCCGTCGGGCCGTTCGCATACGCCGGGGAAGACGAGAACGATATCGAAGTCAGTTATTCACTCTTCGCAGACCCACCCGTCTTCGGCCATATCGAGTTTTTCGCCATCGCTGAGGACGGCTATGTGCTCCCCGAGCAATGGGAATCCGGATTCAAGTGCGAGATCGAAATGTCGAAGAGTTGGAAAATAGCGAGCCTCATCGTGCCTCAACTCGGTGTCCCGACAAAGTCTGTCCATGTCCGTTGGGTGACCCAAGGCATCGTTGAATCTTCCGATGAGTCTGCGAATTCGGCGCGAATTGATGGGGAAGAAGAGTAAGACTCAACGCAGAGGCCGCAAAGATCACGCAGAGGTGCAGAGGGAAGAGTGAGGTAAGAAAGAGAAGATATGGATCGTGTTGATGTGCCAGAAGAGTTGAACCAGCTTACCCATCAAGTGATCGGGTGCGCGATCGAGGTGCACCGAACACTCGGCCCAGGTCTGCT
>WFPK01000021.1 GCA_015487555.1 Phycisphaerales bacterium | reverse complement strand
TGGCGATACGGTGCGCGTCACACTCGAAGCACGAGTGATTGGTGCCGATCCGTTTCTACAGATAAACTTCGGTGCCGATGAAGAGTTCGCAACGACTCCCTCGGTACCAATACCGCTCGAAGACGGTTGGATGAGCTATCAGTTCACTATTGTCCGTCCAGTCTCAGGCGTAGCGATGGGCAAGCACCTTGATATGTTTGCCTATTCAGGACGCGATATCGAAGTCCGTCTCTTCGAGGCGCACGATTTGGGTGTAAAGGGTGATGTGAACCTTGATAGCGCAGTCAATATTCTCGACGCAGCTATCGTCCTCAACAACTACTCGTTGAATGGAGACATTAGCGTTGAAGACGGTGATACCAATCTTGATGGAGTTGTTGATATTCAAGATGTTGCGAATGTCCTTGATGCAATGAACGAATAAGCAAAACGAGGATTACAACAAGTACAGGGCCGATCTTTGCGTGCAACCGTAAAGATCGGCCCTTTTTCTACGCATATCTCCACCCTACAATCCGCAGCCCATTCTTGCACCCCCCAAACAAGGATTTTCCCATGCCAACTGCCACCCTCCCCAAGCATTACACTGACCTGATCGCCCTCAAGCGCCAAGCTGGTACTCTGGGCTCGATCGCTGCGCTCGTCTCATGGGACCAAGAAACCTACATGCCACCAGCCGGGGCCAAAGCACGAGCCGAGCAATCCTCACTCCTCGCAGGCATCATCCACGAACGCAACACCTCCCCTAAGCTCGGCGATCTCCTCGCCCAATGCCAAGCCGACAATGATCTCAACGCCGAATCCACCCCCGAAGGCGCCAACCTTCGCGAGATGCGCCGTGACTACGATCTTGCGACGAAGCTTCCCAATGAGCTCGTCAAGGCCCTCGCCCTTGCCCAGTCCCAAGCCCAAGAAGCCTGGAAGCACGCACGCGCCAACAACGACTTCCCATCCTTTGTCAATGACCTCACCAAAGTCCTCGATCTCACCCGCGAAAAGGGCGAATGCTACGGCTACAAGCCCGACGGCGAGGTTTACGACGCGCTCATCAACGAATACGAACCTGACACCACCGCCAAAGAAATCGAAGCCGTCTTCACGCCGCTGCGCGATCAACTCAGTGCATTCATCGCCGACCTCACCGCCAACGGCACACCCCCACAAACAGACTTCCTCTCCCGCTCGATCCCCGTCGAGAAACAACATCGCTTTGGACAGGAGATCACCGCTCGACTCGGGTTCGACTACAACGCCGGGCGACTCGACACCACGACCCACCCCTTCTGCTCCGGGTTTGGCCCCGGCGATACAAGAATGACCACACGCTACGAACCAACCAACTTCCCCGACGCTGTCGGCTCAACCATGCACGAGTGCGGGCATGGGCTCTACGAACAAGGACTCCCCAAATCCGGCGAGCTCTTCGGCACGCCTTTGGCAAGCGCGGTCTCCCTAGGCATCCACGAATCCCAATCCCGCATGTGGGAAAACATGGTCGGGCGAGGACAACCATTCTGGAACTGGGCACTCCCCGTCGCCAACAAACACTTCGACAACGCATTTGGCGACATCGACCTCGATACCTTCGTCAAATCAATGAACACCTGCACCCCAAGCTTCATCCGCGTCGAATCCGACGAGAGCACTTACAACCTCCATGTCATGCTCCGCTTCGAGCTCGAACGGGCGATGATCTCGGGCGACTTGGCCATCAAAGACCTCCCCGCTGCATGGAACGAAAAGTTCAAGAGCTTCCTCGGGCTCGATGTCCCCGACGATGCAAGAGGCTGCTTGCAGGATGTCCACTGGTCCTTCGGCTTAGTCGGTTACTTCCCAACCTACACCCTGGGCAATCTCTACGCTGCCCAGATGTGGGAAACCATCAATAGCCAAATCCCCGACCTCGACCAACAGATGGCTGCGGGCGAGTTCAGTGCCTTGTTGACTTGGCTTCGTGAAAACATCCACCAGCACGGACGCCGTTATAGCGCTGCCCAGCTCTGCGAGCGTACCACCAGCAAGCCATTGGACGCTGCTCCCCTGATGCGCCATCTCCAGCGTCGCGTCAAACCCGCCTATGGGATGTGAAAGTAAGGGGTTGCACGCGTACAAGCATGGGGTAGATGTTGGGTGTCAATCGGCTTGATAGTTCAACGCTGCTTCGAGCACCGGGTCGTTACCAGCGAAGAAATCTTCCGATCCGACCTCGATGAGCACATCGGGATACACCGCATCGGGATCGCCTTGGACTTTCTCGAAGCGTTTGGTCGAGTGGTACACCGTGAGCCCTGAGTTGGGCAAGACGAACGAGTCGAGTTGGCCGAAGTGGTTGGGCTTGCCGCCGGTGGGTTCGCCGATGAGGATTGCCCCGAGTCGTTCTTTGAGCTGGTGTGCGTTGGTCATTGCGGAGCTGAAGGTGTATCGAGAGATCAGCGCGATGATATCGCCTTTGTCCTTGAATCGTTCGTTATTTTCGAGATGATCCATGAGTGTCCAGAGGACGGTTTCGTCGCCGCCGCCGTTGAATCGCAGGTCGATGACAAGGCGGCGGGCGTCGAACTCATCGGATTTCTCGGTGATGAAAGTGCTCAGGAGTTTCATTGGAAAGTCCTTGGCATCCTCGCATTTGTTGTAGGCGAGGTACATCACGCCCGAATCTTTGAGGAACTCGGTCTGGTAGTTGCCCCTGCTCTTGCGGTACATCAAAGGCATGCCGTTTTTGAAGTGCTGCGCAAAGCTGACCCATTGCGGGCGGGTCGTTGGGATGGTGCAATCGAGTGTCACGATGCGTTGTCCTTGGTCATCTTTGATGGTCAGGTCATAGGTATCGGCATCGAAGGCATCGGCGAGCCCAACCGCAGCCAGGGCGGGCAAGAGCGTGATGTACGAGCTGCCCGCGTTGATCAGCCGCGAGTTGTTTTCGTAGGCAAAGAGCACCCCGATGCGCTCGAAGGCTTCGGGTGCATCGGTATCTCCGAACTTGAGTATCTGCGCGCCGACAAGCTCTTTGTAGGGCGCGGTCGCAGCCGAGATAAACACGCCATCGCTGAGCACGATCACCTGAATCGGAAGCCGATGCATCGCCTTGGCATAGGGGCTCAGCTCGATGCTGGTGTGCGGATCGCCACCGAGTGCGATGAGCCGACTGAGCTCGATGACGATCTGGGCATCATCGAGCGTGTCGATCTTCGCTGCAAGCTCTTCGATGGCATCCTCGAACTCCTCGACGGTGTGCGTGGTGAAGAAGTTGGGATGGCGTTCGAGCAGATTTTCTGCGAGCGTGTCGAGATCACCCCGCCATTGATCCTTCGTAGGCCCAGCACTGACCGATGCACCAAAGAATCCCAAGGCAACGAGAACGAGAAGAAAACGCATCCATGTGTGTGTCATGCAAGAAGTATATCGCACGAAATCGGATAAATAGAGGCGGTTTGAAATGCCAAGTATGTGCGCGCAGATATTCAACAGAAATGCACAGCCCTTGGAACATTGAAGCATGGTTCCAGGTTGTTCGGGCCCGTATCATGAGCATTATGGACAGATACACCATCGGGCAACTCGCCAAGGCAGCCAATATCCCGACTTCAACGATTCGGTACTACGAACGCCGGGGGCTGGTGCTTCCGGCTTCTCGTTCCGATGGCAACTATCGGCTCTTCGATGCTGATGCACTCGATCGGTTGATGTTTGTTCGCTCGGCGCAGGGGGCCGGGTTTACACTCAGCGATATCGCTGAGCTTCTTGCGCTGCGGGAGGATCGGGTCGCGCCGTGCGATGAAGTCCAAGGGCTTATCTCATCGAGGCTCGATCAGGTGGTCGAGCAGATCGAGCATCTCAAAGCGGTCGATGGGATGCTGCGTGATTGGCTCAAGGTGTGCAAGGGCGCTCAGCATTCGGGCAAGTGTGGCGTGCTCGTTGGGTTGCAGCCGACAAAGAAGAAAAAATGCGCCAAAGCAAAGAAAACCCCTTGACCTTGCACCATGGTTCGTGGTCGATAATGGGTATTGAACGACAACACAAACCCATCAAGGAGATTCTTTATGAACCGCCGCACCTTTACCCACCGTGTATTCCCCGTCGCCATGTTCTTGGGGCTTGGCTCATTCCTGGGCGCCTGCGCAACGACACAGGTTGCTTCCGAGCGATCAGACTGCCCTGGCAAAATGATTTGCCCACAGACCGGCGAGCTGATTTGCAAAGACCAATGCCCGCTTGACAAACAGAAAGATTCCAAGCAGGTCGCAGCCAGCAAAGAGTGCTGCCAGAAGCAAGGGGCCTGAGAGGTTCCTGTTGCTTTACACCAGTGTCGGCCCTGAAAACCTTGGAACGGCGTAGCGCCCTGGGATCACGCAGCGATGAATCACATCCGTTCAACCGTTGGGATGCCGAGTGTCTCGAGCGCATCGCCGAGCACGCGCCCGAGGAGATCGCACAGGCGCAGCCTTGAGTTGCGCAGGGCTTCGTCTTGGCACTTGAGCACCGGGCACTTGTCATAGAACGGCCCATACGCCGAGGCAAGGTCATAGGCAAACGAGCACAACCGGTTGGGCTCGCACGCTTGGCCCGCGCTCTCGATCAACGCGGGATAGCGCAGGAGCATCAATGCCAGTGCCTTTTCGCTGGGCTCGACGAGCTTGAACGGGGCAGTGTGATAGTTGCTCGTGTCGATGCCCTGCTCGGCGGCCTTGCGGAAGATGGATTGCACACGCACGAGCGCATAGAGCAGGTACGGGCCGGTGTCGCCCTCGAAGGCGAGCATCCGATCGAAGTTCATCACATAATCCTTGATCCGCTCGGTCGAAAGATCAGCATACTTCACCGCCGCCATCGCGACGGCTTCGGCGATCGGAGCGCGTTCGGATTCGGGCATGTCGGGGTTCTTTTCAGCGACGGTTGCGCTTGCGCGCGATACTGCTTCGTCGAGCAGGTCGGTCAGGTTCAGGTTCTCACCCGAGCGCGATTTGAGCGGCTTGTTATCTTCGCCCAGCACCGTCCCAAACATCGCATGGAACAGTACAGCATCTTTACCCGCAGGCGTCTTGTCGTACCCGGCCTTGTGGGCTGCTGCGAAAACCTGCTTGAAATGCAGGCTCTGGCGTGAATCGACGACATAGACGACGATGTCGCCTCCGAGTTTGGACACCCGCCGTTTGATCGCAGCGAGGTCGGTGGTGGCGTAGAGGAACCCGCCGTCGCGTTTGCGGATGATGGTCGGCTCCTTGATGCCCTCGCATTTGACGATCAACGCGCCATCGTCTTCTTCTGCGATCTTGCGGTCGATCAGGTCTTGAACCAAAGGCCCGAGCTCATCGCGATAGGTCGATTCGCCCGCGGAGTGTTCGTCGGTGATGTTGGCGTGCAATCGCTGGCAGGTCGAGAGGCAGGCGCTCATGGTGATGTCGTAGATCAGCTGCCAGACCTTGACCGAGCGCTCGTCGCCAGATTGGAGACTGACCAAGCGGGCTTTGGCTTTTTCGAGCGCTGCGTTGGCATCGGCGATGCGTTCTTCGAGTTCGATCTCGGCTTTGGCGTGCCCGCCGACCTTGGCGATGAGTTCGAGTGCCTTCGTCTCGGCTTTGCACTTGGCTTGGACCACCTTATACATTGCGTTGAGATCGGCCAGTGATAAAGTCGAGAGGTCGGTGCCTTGGTCTTCGATCGTGATGAGCTGTTCGACGACCATCGCGATGGGGAGTCCCCAGTCGCCGACATGTGATTGGCGGATGACTTTGTAGCCCATGCGTTCGTAGAGCCGGGCGATCGCGTCGCCGATGACGGTTGAGCGGAGATGCCCGACATGCATTTGTTTGGCGAGGTTGACGCCGCAGACATCGACGACGACGGTGGGGGGGGCGTCGGGGGGATTGATCCCGAGTTGGTCGTTGTCCATCGCGCCCAGCGAATCGCTGATCGCCTCGGGCAGCAGCGTCACATTGATAAACCCGGGCCCAGCGATGTTGCTCTCGGTGACGGGCTTGGCGACGCCGGCGACATCGAGGTGTTCGACGATTTTGGCAGCGAGCTCACGAGGCTGCATTTTGAAACGCTTGGCGATGGGCATGGCGCAGTTGGACTGAAAATCGCCGAACTTAGGCTGGCGCGAGGGGGTGATGAGCGTCTTGATCTGCTCGATGGGCAGGTCAGGGACAGCTGCATGGATCGCGTCTTTGAATCGCGTATCGAGGATGGTTGCGGGGTCGATGGTGGTATCGGTTGGTGTGTTGGTACTCATTGGGTGATTGTAGGTGAACCCCGGTGGCCCGGCTCGCCGAGCCGGGTCTTGGTCTTGGGATTGGGCATTGTGTCAAAGAGAAGAACCCGGCTCGCCGAGCCGGGCCACCGGGTTCAATCGCCCAATGGCCCTTCTTCTACGGGATCTTCATCCATCGGCTTGGCCAGCCTCGCCTCGACCTCGGCTTCCGACTCGATCGCCCCTTCGGATGAAGCCACCACCGCGCAGACCATCGCATCGCCCGTCACATTACAACTCGTTCGGCACATATCGAGGATTCGATCGACGCCGAGGATGACCGCGATCCCTTCGAGCGGGATGCCGACGGATTCGAGGACGATCACGAGCATAATCATGCCCACGCCAGGCACCCCCGCCGTGCCGATCGAGGCCAAGGTGGCGGTGAGGACGATGGTGAGTTGTTGCATGACGGTCAAATCCATGCCATAGAGCTGGGCGATGAATACGGCAGCGACGCCTTGGTAGAGGGCGGTGCCGTCCATGTTGATCGTCGCGCCCACGGGCAGCACGAAGGCGCTGACCTCTTCCTTGATCCCCAGCCTCTTCTCGCAGCACTCCATCGTGACGGGCAAGGTGGCCGACGAACTCGCGGAGCTGAACGCCAGTAGCTGCGCCGGGGCGATGGCCTTGAAGAATCGGGAATAGGGGATGCCCGCGAGGAGCTTGAATCCGATCGGGTAGACCACGAACATCATCGTCAAGAGCCCGCCGACCACGACGAGCGAGTAGACCGCCAGCGACCCAAGAATATCGAGCCCGAGCTCGGCGATCTGCTCGACGATCAACGCGAAGACGGCGTAGGGGGCGATGATGAGCACAATCTCGACGATCTTGATAATCACATCGGTCATGGCATCGAAGAACGCGATCACGGGCAGGGCCTTCTCGCGTTTGATGAGCGTCAATGCGATGCCGACAAGCAACGAGGCGAACACGACTTGGAGCATATTGCCCTGAGCAATCGCGTTGAATGGGTTTTGAGGCACGATATTGAGCACGGTGTCCCAGACATCGGGCGCGTGCGCCTTTTCAATCTTCGTCGCAGCCTGATCGCCAAACTGCGCGACAAACCCGTCGCGGGTTTCTTCGGAGACGAACGAGCCGGGTTTGAAGACATTGGCAAAGAGCAGCCCGACCGAAATCGCCACGGCGGTGGTCATCAGGTAGATGCCGACGGTCTTGCCGCCGATGCGCGAGAGTTTCGAGAGATCGTTCAGGCTCGATGCACCGACGATCAGTGAGAAGACCACAATCGGCACCGCGATGAATCGCAGCCCGCGCATGAAGAGATCGCCGACGAAGCTGTTGAGGTTCCCGACGAATCGGGCTCCGTAGGCGATGATGGAGGGCTCTTGATTGACGCCTTCGACCTTGGTGCCCTCGACCCAGGCAGCCGGATCGTCGATGCCCATGCTTGCCCAGGTCTGGGCATCCCACATCATATTGATCGCCAGCCCGACGAGAATCCCGAGCACCAACCCGATAAGGATTTTCCAATGGAGGGCGAGCTTGGCGTTGGCGGGCATGCGTGTCCTTTCGATGAATCGTGCATGAAGCATACCGTAGAGTGGAATGGTTTGCTGGGGATGAGGCTTCGCTCGTGCCTGACGATTCCGTATTCTTAGCCGCGATGCCCTCTCCTTGCTCCTCCCTGCGCCCCGCGGGGAGGTGGGCCGACGAAGTCGGGTCGGAGGGGTGTCTTGAGAGAAGAAGGCAATAGGCAATAGGCAATGGGGGAAGAGAAGAAGACACCCCTCCGTCTCGCTTTGCTCGACACCTCCCCGCGAGGGCGCAGGGAGGGGCAAGGAAATCCGGTTCTGCATAAATAGAATCATTCTAATTTTTACTCGTGTTTTCTGCCCAGTCGCCGGGTAGCATCCCCTGTGCGTACCCCAAAGTCATCGAGCAAGTCACGGTTTCAGCAATACCTCAAGCGTCGGCGTGAAAAGAACGATCGCCAGACCGTCCACGAGCATGTCGACGAGTCGGCCGAGTCCAAACGCGCCCAGCGCGCCAAGCGATCCTTCGCCGGGCTCTTCGGTGCCTTCATCACACTGCTCATCGGGTTTCGCATTACCATCGCCCTGGCCCTCGTCACGCTGAGCATTTCCGTCGCCCTCGGGTTGTTGATGCCCCTTTCGACCAAGATCGCCATCGACTACATCATCACCGATTCGCCCGGCCCAACCGGGCTCCCCACATTCCTCGGCGAGTTCGCCGCCGACAAACCCGATCGCATGAAACTCATCTGGATGCTCGGCGGCGCCATGCTCGTCGTCTCCGTGCTCTCGGTGGGGATCAGCATCTGGGGACGCTGGCAGTGCACCCGGATCACCAAGCGCGTGCAGGTGGCGCTCCGCCGAAGGGTGTTCTCGCACGCGTCGAAACTCCCGCTCCATCGCATCCATCAGCTCAAATCCGGAGGCGTCGCCTCGATCCTCCGCGAAGACGCCGGCGGGGTCGGCGATCTGATCTTCTCACTCATCTACAACCCCTGGCGCGCCATCACCCAGCTCGCCGGCACGCTCATCATCCTCATCTTCATCGACTGGCGATTGGTGGTCGGCGCGTTGTTGCTCTTGCCGATGATCTGGTTCTCGCATCGCACATGGATCGTCAAGATCCGCCCGATGTATCGTGATATCCGATCGCGTCGCCAGGGCATCGACGCGATGAGCGCCGAAGCCTTCTCAGGCATGCGCGTCGTGCGGGCGTTCAACCGCCGTCATTCCGAAGCTGCCCGATTTACCACCGAAGGACACCTGCTCGCCCGCCAAGAGCTCTACACCTGGTGGTGGGCGCGGGGGATCGAGATGGTCTGGCAGCTCTTGATCCCGCTGGCCTCGACCGCGATCCTGATCTATGGCGGCGGCGCAGTGATCGACGGCACATTGACCATCGGCGACCTGATGGCCTTCTCGGCGTATCTTTTAGCACTGCTGGGCCCGCTCGAAGCGCTCGTCGCCAGCGCCACCAATGTCCAGAACAACCTCGCAGCCCTCGATCGCGTGCTCGATCTGCTGGCCGAGAAACAAGAGTTCGCCGAAACCAAGCCAACCCACCCGATCAATCCCGCAGCGGTCAATGGGCGATTGGTGATCGCCGATTTGTCCTACGCCTACCCCAGACGGGCAGGATCGAAGAAGAAAGAAAAGAAGAACGACCAGACGCAGACCTCGCAGGATTATCCCGACTTTGTCCTCCACGATGTCTCCCTCGCTGTCGAGCCCGGCGAGACCATCGCCTTCGTCGGCGCATCAGGCGCAGGCAAAACCACCCTCTGCAATCTCATCGCCCGGTTCGACGATCCAACCCAAGGCTCGATCACACTCGATGGCATCAACCTGGCGGATATCCCCATCGAACAATACCGATCATTGCTGGGCATCGTTGAACAAGATGTTTTCCTTTTCGATGGCACCGTCGCCGACAATATCGGGTACGCCAAACGCAACGCGAGCACCGAGGACATCATCGCTGCTGCCCGCGCTGCCAACGCCCACCGATTCATCATCGAGCTCGAACACGACTACAACACCATCGTCGGCGAACGCGGCGTGCGCCTCAGTGGCGGGCAAAAACAACGCCTCGCCATCGCCCGCGCCATCCTCGCCGATCCCAAGATTCTGATCCTCGACGAAGCGACGAGTTCGCTCGATACCGAGTCCGAACGATTGATCCAACGCTCGCTCGCCTCATTGATGAAGGATCGGACAAGCTTCGTGATCGCCCACCGCCTGAGCACGATCCGCCACGCCGATCGCATCGTCGTGATCGAAGAAGGCACCATCCGCGAAGTCGGCACCCACGACGAGCTCCTTGAACGCGACGGGCGCTACGCCGATCTCCTCAAAATGCAACTCGAAGGGGATGACGAGCAGGGTGAATAGTCTTTGTTCCTCCCTGCGCCCCGCGGGGAGGTGGGCCGACGAAGTCGGGTCGGAGGGGTGTCTTGGTGGTTATTTGACAGCTGGGTGTCACTACTCGCCCGAAGGGCGCAGTCGTGCTGATTGCTGATTGCTATCCAAAATCAAATGCACGACTTTGCCGAAGACGGCCAGTAGTGGTATCAAAACGACATTGGAGCCATCGGACACAACCAAGCAAGGTGGGGCGAGAGAACGAGTATACGAATCATCAGTTCGAGTTTGAGACGCAGAGCACCTATGCTGTTCCTGTGAGCATCGCATTGAAAAGGTTCTTTATTCAACTCCGCCAATCACCTGCCTATCGGCAAATCGTCGGCTATCCATACGCAAGACCGCCCTATGGGCAGCTTCTTTTGCTGTTCGTTGCAGCCTTGGTCATGCGAAAGATGTCTAAGGTCATACCAGATGCTGAAATGGGCGGAATGTTCCAGATGGTATTTGGGGTTGTTGGTCTGCTCTATCTTGTATTCCTGTTGTTTAGATACTTTGCCGAGCAGTTCCGGGTTGAGCGTAGGCTCAAACGCAAAGAAGTGCCGTGCATTTGGTGTGGCTATACACTGGATACGATGAGTTGGCCTCAACAATGCTCCGAATGCGGGCGCGTTCTGGAACGAAGCGAGGTACTACACAGGTGGTCTACTAAGGCTGACATGGGGTTCTTGGAGTATCAAGAAGAACAGGAGACATAGTACAATCCCTGTTCTCCACACCCCGATGCCTCATCTCGAGTGGCGAGTCCCCAGTCCCTTCTTCAATAAGTAAAGTGCTTGATCGGCTCGCCTCGGGTTCCGATCTGGGTCATCGCTTCGATCCCGATTTGCAGGTGCATCTTGGCGTAGTTCTCGGTGACAGTGCGATCCGAAGCTTCGGTCTTGACGCCATCGGGCGTGGTGGGGACATCGGAAACCAGAAGCAGCGCACCGCGGGCGATCTGATTGTGATGCCCGACGATAAACACGGTTGCGGTTTCCATGTCGATCGCCAGCGCGGTCATCCGTTTGAGTTTGCCTCGGAACTTTTTATCGTGTTCCCACACACGCCGGTTGGTGGTGTAGACGACCCCGGTGCGGTATTCCATGTGTTTCTCGACGATCTTGTCGGACACAAACTTGTGGAGCTTGAAGCTCGGCAGCGCAGGGACCTCGGGCGGGAAGTAGTCATCGCTGGTCCCCTCGCCTCGGATCGCTGCGGTGGGCAGGACGAAGTGTCCGATCTCGGTGGAGTCTTTGAGCCCGCCGCACTTGCCCAGGAAGAGCACGCCGTCGGGGTTGCGGGCGCTGAGCAGGTCCATGATCGTCGCCGCATTGGGCGATCCGATCCCAAAGTTGACAATGGTGAGTCCATCGTTGTTGGTCGCTGCCTGCATCGGGCGACCGATGCCTCGGATATCGCAGTTGAACCGATCGGCGAACTCGGTGACATAGTTCGAGAAGTTGGTCAGCAGGACATAATCGCCAAAGTCATCAATCGGCATCCCGGTATAGCGCGGAAGCCAGTTCTTGGCGATATCAAGCTTGGACTTCAAAGGCGGGGTGTTGGGCATGGAAAATCCTTCAAAACAGCGTACCACCGAGCATACAGACACCAAGTATACAGACAAAGACAAAGCCACGCACACGGGCAAAGGCCGATGTGCGTGGCTTCGTGAGGCCACTTGATGAGGCCATCTGGCTCGAATAGGGGAACCGGGACTTGAACCCGAACTAAGGGAATCAGAATCCCTCGTGCTACCAATTACACCATTCCCCCGGAAGGGTCTTGCGGGCATCTGGTGCCCGTTCGAGGATCAATCGTACGCGATTGATCCTCCAAGATCACCCGGTCTCCTCGACGAAATTGCCCAGATGCACTATCGTGGCACTATGAAGAATATCCGATTCACGCTCTTTTCGATCCTCGTCTGTCTCTTCACCAGCTCGGCCTTGGCCCAGTCCTATTTGCCCGTGTGTCCAGATGCCCGAGACCCGGGATTATGGGCATTGATGAACCGGGCGATCGAGCTGGCCTATGAGGCCGACCCGATCTCGGTCGGGGCGATCCTGGGCGATGAATCCCGCAACGATCAGCTCGCCGATGTCTCCGCCAAGGCGATCAACGCTCGGCTCGAGCAAAAACGGGCACTGCTCGATGAACTCAAAGCGATGGATCGCGCTGGATTCAGTCATGCCGATGCGCTCGATGCGGACTTGCTGATTGACCAATGGGAAAATGACTTGCGCCTTGCCAAATACAAACGCTGGCAGATGCCCATTAGTTCAATCAATGGCCCGCAGGTCTGGCTGCCTCAGATGGGCGAGCGGGTCATCATGCAGAGCACCAAACACCGCCAGGATTATCTCACCCGTTTGAAGCGCATCCCCATCATGATCGGCGATCAGATCGACAACATGCGATTGGGCATCAGCCAAGGGCGCGTCCCGCCTCGGATAGTGATGGGATCGGCTGTCGAGCAGGCCTTGGCCCAGGCGTCGCGGGCATTCCGGGATGATCCGAGCCTGTCGCCGTTTTATAAGCCGTTCTTGGAGATGGGTCAGGATGATCCGATCGCCATCGAAGCCAGAGCGGTCATCGTCGATCGGCTGATCCCGGTGTATCAAGAGCTCGCAATCTTCCTCCAGAACGAGTACCTGCCGGCGTGTCGAGATACCATCGGCGCAGCCGACGGGGTTGACGGCATCGAATCCTACAACGCCCTGATCGCCTCGCATACGACGCTGCCCGAGCTAAGTGCCGATGAGATCCATGAGATTGGACTCAAAGAAGTCGCACGGATCAAAGCCGAGATGCTCGAAGTGATTCAGGCTACAGGCTTTGGTGGGCGCACAGAGTGGGTCGATCAGGAGGCCAAGTTCGAGGCCTTTGTCGAATATCTTCGAACGGATAAACGGTTTTACTACACTGAACCCAACGACCTCCTCACCGGCTATCGCGTGATGGCCAAGATGATCGACGGCGAACTCCCCACACTCTTCCGCGTCCTCCCCTCGCTCCCCTATGGCGTCAAGCCACTCCCCGCCTTCAGTGCCGAGTCCGCACCCACCGCCTACTACTACCCCGGCTCATTCGAAACCGCCCGAGCTGGCAACTTCATGGCCAACCTCTCGCTGCTCGACCAACGACCCACATACGAAATGCTCGCCCTGACCCTCCACGAAGCGATGCCCGGACATCATCTGCAAATCGCACTCGCTCAAGAGCTCAAAGATCAGCATCCCATCCGCAAGACCATGCGATTCACCGGGTTCGGCGAGGGGTGGGGGCTTTACGCCGAGAAGCTTGGGCTGGAGATGGGCGAAGGTAAAAATGGTTTATATTCCGACCCCTACGACAACTTCGGCAGACTCAACTTCGAGATGTGGCGCGCGATGCGCTTGGTCGTCGATACCGGGATGCACAGCAAAGGCTGGACCCGTGAGCGGGCGGTTGAGTTTATGCGCACAAACAGTGCGCTTGCCGAGCACAACATCCAAGCCGAGATCAACCGGTATATCGGTTGGCCCGGTCAGGCGACGGGGTACAAGATCGGTGAACTCAAGATACTCGAACTCCGCGCCCAAGCCGAAGCTGCACTAGGCGATCGGTTCGACCTTCGTGCGTTTCATGAGGAGGTATTGAATGATGGCGCGATCCCGTTGCCGGTGTTGGAGCAGAAAATAAGCCGATGGATTGAAATCCATCGGCTCAGTGATTGAATCTCTATGTTCTTGGGATCTCTCTGAGATTTTAGCCATAGCACCAGATAGGGTTTACCCGATCAACTCGTCATTGTCATTGGATGACTTCCACAGCGACTGGGCCGGGCGTGCTGAGCCGTTGAGTGGTTTAGCGCGGCCGAAGGTTGCGCTCTTTTTCTGAAGCCCCGTTTGGGCACGCTCGGTCGATGCGTTTCCGATTTCCCGATCAAGCGAAGGTGAGTGGGCCGATGCTGGAGTGCTCGTCGATTCATTCCTTGTCGGTTCATCAGGCTCAAGCCGACGCGCCCGGGCCTCGTCGATCGACCGATCCAGTTTGCCAAGAATGGCGCGAACCTCATTGAATGCGTTTGATTGCTCTTCTTGACTCATAAACTCACCTCCATGTCAATGGTCTATCGGTTGCTCCATTGCCCGACTTGGCTTCAATATTCGTCGGATTTGAGGACCTTTGGGGCACTTTGACGCCTGTGCGGTCTGGGTGGACTTTGGGCGCAACTGTCCCAATGGGTCTTGTTTGGTTATCACTTTGACGCAGTCCTCTGCGTAGACTTGGAGATGGATCCACTCGACCAGATACTCAATCCAACACCCGACGATGACGCCTCGTGTAACCCCGCGTATGCAGGGTATGGACATGCCCCCCAGCTCCAGGAAGCAGCACTGGGTGGACAATCCCCCGTCGCCAGGACGCTTGCCCGCCGAGATGTCTTCTGGAACAATGTCGTTCGTGAAATCCTCATGGCCCTTGCTTCGGCAGCTGCGGTTTCGAGCGGAAGGCTCGACACCGGCCCAGTGGCAGCCAACGCGAGCACCTCACCCGTCGATGACCTCTTCGATGGACGCATGGGCGTTATCACCACCCTGGGACAACGCATCCCCATTGCTGACATCATCCCTGTCTTTGCCTGCTCGATGCCCGCATGCGATGCAGACCGAGCACGGGCCAATGATGTCCAATGCACCGTCTACCGCATCACCACACCCACCGGCGAGTCCTACACCCTCCCGATCTCCCAGATCATCGGGGTTCACTCATTGACCGAAGCATTGATCGAACAACTCGAAGATGCAGCAGCGGAAGAAGAGGAAGGAGAGGCGGAAAGGGTTCCGTTTGGGTTCGGGGCCTACACCTCGCTCGCCCAAAGCGAAGAAGAAACAGCGCACGCGGAACAATCCGAACCCGGCGAGGCTTCATCTGGTACAGAAGAACGAACCGGCAAGGAATAATCGTTGCCAAACGATCGTTTAGCTATAGGCCCGCCTGACATACAGGGTTATGGCAGGCCCTATCCTTATGACCCGACGCTGTGCAGGCGGCTGATGGAGACTTGACTGATGCGTGTACTCATTGCGATCCCGATCTATAACGAACAAGACCATGTTCAATCCGTGCTCGAACGGGTGCGCGAGTTTGCGGACAATATTCTTGTGCTCGATGATGGCTCGACCGATCGCACGCCTGAGATTCTCAACGATCTCCGCGAACCGATGGGGCTCGACATCATCCGCCACGAAGCGAACATCGGCTATGGATGCGCCATCCGCCAGGCCTACCAACGCGCTCATCGCGACGGGTACGACTGGGTCATCACGATGGACTGCGACGATCAGCACGAGCCCGAGCGCCTGCCCGATTTCTTCGACGCCATCAAACGCGACGAGCTCGATATCATCTCAGGCTCGCGCTACCTCAAATCGGGCAATGGGTGGGATGCCGATCTGCCTCCCGCCGACCGGCGCGCGATCAATGCCACGATCACCAAAGAGATCAACGATCGGCTCGGGCTTTCGCTCACCGACGGGTTCTGCGGGTTCAAAGCCCACCGGGTTTCGGCGATGGCCAAGCTCAATCTCACTGACAACGGGTACGCCTTCCCGATGCAGCTCTGGGTCCAAGCGGTGGCCAATGGGCTTCGGATCGGCGAGATTCCCGTCGAACTCATCTACAACAACCTCAACCGGACCTTCGGCGGCGGGCTCGACAACCCACAAATCCGATTGACCCACTACCGATGCGTGATGTACCGTGCGATGGATCAGGTCATCGACCAGCTCCCAGCAATGGCACGGGCACAGGCCAAGGCCGACTGCACCAAAGTGTCGATCAATGGATAAGCGATTGGCGGGGGCATTGGAAAACACCGCAGACCCAACCCAATCACCACCCGACGACGAGCCCGCCTGTTCGAGCAACGATCCCGGTCTGCCATCGGTGACGATCAAGCCCGCCTGGGAAGATTGGGCGTCGGCCCTGTCTGCCAAGGGCCAATCACCCGCCCGGGCAGCGTTGGGGCTTGATCCCGATCGCCCGATTGTCATGAGCGGGCATCAACCCATTGTGTTTCATAACGGGATTCTGGCCAAGCTCATCGCCCTCGATGAAGCAGCCAAACGCACCAATGCCCAGCCGGTCTGGATCGTGCCCGATCAGGATGCGGTTGATCCTGGATTGATCCGTGTGCCGATAGGCTCGGGCGAATCATTGAGCGTGCAGATGATCGAGTTGTTGCCCGCCGGAACGCTTGCGCCGGGTGTGTCAGCCGGGTTGATCGAATCGGTTCCCGTCGCCGAGCCTGAACATGAATCACTCAAGCCTTTGGCCCACTGGCTCGATCAGTACGCGACGATCGGCTCGCTGGCCCAGCAGTTCGGGTATGCGACGATCGAATACGCTTGTGACCAGCTCGGGATCGACACGCCGAGGTTGCTCTTCGCATCCGAGTTGTTCCAGGCCGATGCAATCGCAGCGCTCATTGACACCATGCGCGCTGATCCTGCTTTGTGCGCACAAAGCTATAACAACGCCGTCGCCAAATACTCTGATGCAGGCGTGCGGGCGTTGGTGATCGAGGAGGATCGGATCGAGCTGCCCTTGTGGGGATGCCGAGCCAATGAGCTTCGGGTGTCGATTGATTCGACAAACATCAACGACTTTGCGCCCGCTGAGCTCTTGCCCAAAGGCGTGCTGATGAGCGCCCTCGCCCGGGCGCACCTGGCCGACCTGTTCATCCATGGCACGGGCGGATGGATATATGACCGGATATCGGAAGACTGGTTCGCCGATTGGCTCGGAATCAAACTCGCGCCCATGGCGATGGTGACAGCCACCCAACAACTCGATCTGGGATTCTCGCCAGGCGAGACGCTGGAGATCGCTGATGCTCGGTGGCAGGTTCACCACGCCCGCCACACGCCTGCGATGCTTGGCGATACGCAAACCCAGGCGCGCAAGGATAAACTCGTTGCGCAGATTCATCAGCTCGCGCCCAAAGCCCCCCAACGAACGGTGCTCTATCGTGAGCTTCAGATGCTGCTCGATGATTTTCGTCACCACCACGCTGACGAGCTCGCCGGATTCGTTTCGCAGGCCAAGCGGGCTCAGGATTTGGCCCAGCAGTACGAACTGGCGATGGATCGGACCTGGAGCTTCGTGTTCTTTGACCAAGATGCCATCGCCCAGCTCGATCGTGCAACCCGGCAGGCGATGGGTTGATATCCTTCTCTATGCACACCCAGCTTTCATCTTGGCTCGTTCGATTCATGTTTATCGCACTGATGATGGTGCTCGTCGGGTGCACGAAATCATCGCCGAGGCCCAAACCCGGCGATGAATCCAAGCAGGAAGCAGCAGCGGACGAATCGCGCTTCGTGGTGCTCTCGCCGGCGATCGCGGTGATGCTCCGCGACCTTGGATTTGAAGATTCAATCGTCGCCAAGCACAGCTACGATTCAGTGCTGAGCGATTCGATCCCGGCGGCGGGTTCGCATCTCGATATTGATTACGAACTCGTGATCGAGCTCGACCCGACGGATGTGTTCTTTGAAAAACTCGCAACCGATCTCCCCGAGCGATTTCGCACGCTCGCCGACGAGCACGATTGGCGCATCTGGGCTTACGAGCTCAAAACGCTCGACGACATCGCGACGACGATTGATGATCTGTATCTCAAGCTCGTCGGGTTCCCCGATACGACGGGGCCCGATGCGGGGCTGATCGATTTCGAGGTTGATCCAACGGCCAAGTTCGATATCGAGCTGCCCAGTGCGCGCCTGGCGCGATCGTGGTCGCCGATGGGCAAGCCAGCGACAAACGCCGGGCGGGTGTTGATTCTGGCCGGAGTCGATCCGCCGGGCGCGATGGGGCCCGGGTCGTTCCATGCCCAGCTCATCGAACGATTGGGCATCACCCCGGCGATCGAAGAAGGAGGCATGTGGCAAGAGCTCGACTACGAAGACATCATCGAACTGGCACCCGATTCGATTCTGATCTTTACGCCTCGAACACCCGATGCGGATGATCTCATCGGCGAGCCCGAACCAATGCGCTGGGATGAGATCGTGACCAAGGTCGGCAAGCTGGCGACGCTTCCGATCCCGGCTGTTGAATCGCGCCGCATCGCGATCATCGCCCACCCGTTGGGGTTGCTGCCCAGCAGCTCACTCGGGCAGGTGGGCGATGAGATCGCCGAGGTGATTCGGCGCTGGGACCAAATGCAGCCTTAGCGTTGGATATCCAGAACGGGTGCCACTACTCGCCCGCAGGGCGCAGTAGTGTCTTCCCGTCATCAAAGCCGCACTACTGCGCCCTGCGGGCGAGTAGTGGCACCCGGATATTGGACAGATCACCCTTCAAGCTCGGGTTGGACATGCACGGAATGCCCTTCGATAAAGGCTTTCTGGTCGAGTGTTTTTTTGTGCTTGGCGAGGAGCTGCTCGTCGGATTGGTATTCGGGCAGGTCGAGGTTGATCGCCAGGACATAGGCGGCGCGGGTGCCTGCGAAGACTTCGTCTTGCTGGTCTTGCGAGAGTTCCATCGCATCGAGCCCGGACTTGAAGGCCATCCATTTTTTGCGTTGGGTTGGGCCGAAGGGATCGAGGTATCGGGTTCCTTGGGTTGGGCTTTCGAGGGCGTAGGCCTTGCGGACGACGCGGGCGACGAAGGAGTTGCCGTTGCATGCGCCCAGGCGGACATAGTGCAATCCCAATAAGTGCAGAGGGCGGTCTTTGTGCGCATGGATGTGGTCGATGAAGCGCTGCGTGCCCGGCAAAGGTTGGGCGCTTGTTGGATCGACGCCGAAGTAGGCGAGGTCTTCAGCGATGTAGGGCGTGAGGAGTTGTTCGTCGAGGATCAACTCAGCGATCGCTTGGTGTTCGGGGAGGATGCCCTGCAATGCTTGGTCGAAGGCATTGTTGACGAGGTACTGCTGGGCGAGCATCGCGAGGTACCCGTCTTTGGGCATGGTGCCTTTGATCAGTGAGCCGGGGGTGTCTTGGCGCTCAGCGATCTGGTGGAGGGCCCAGTTGTCGTCTTTGAGTCGGGTGGTGAGCATGGAACAAACCTCAGCTTTGGTGGTGGGTGGTGGGTGGTGGGGGATCGTAGTCCGCTTGTTGATTCGCTGGCATCAAAAAAACACACCCGCGCAGGTGTGTGAGGGTATTGTGTTTGCGGAGTTGTTTATCCGTTGGCGTAGGCGGTGAGGAAGGCGGAGATGTCGAAGAAGTTCCATCGTCCGTCGTTGTTGAAGTCGGCTTCGGGTTCTTGGTTGCTCAGGGCGGCGATGAATGCGGAGATATCGAAGAAGTTGAGTGTGCCGTCGTTGTTGAAATCGGCGGGGTTGCCATCTGGGCATCCCAGATACTCGACCTTGAGGTCGTCGATCGCCGCTTCGACGATGCCATCGGTTTCGTTGTCGTATGCGACGAACCGGATGCGCATCTGATCGGTTGGTTCGAGGATATCGGCGATCCGGATTTCGCGTTGGATCCATTGTTGGCCGGTGTTGTTGTAGTATCGAGCGATCGACCATGTGTTGCCGTTGTCGTTGGAGAGGTCCACCCGGAGGTGGTCATAGTTGCTATCCGAGCGGTAGAACCAGAACCAGAAGCTGATATGTGGTTCGTTGCCTTGGTTGGCATCAATGATCGGGGAGGTGAGGGTGGTGGTGCCGTTATCGACATCGCGATCGTTTTCATTGGCTCCAGCGATGCCGTCGGTCACCCAGCAGCGGGTGCCATAGGAGGTGCGGTCGTTTTCGGGCTGGGCGATATCTCCCTGCTTGGTGAGGACTTCTTGTGGGTCCATGCGTGTCCAGATGCCAGCGGTTGCGGTATCGGTGTCTGAGCCGACGATCCATCCGGTCTCGGTTTCAAAGTCGTCGGCGTGGGCGATGACGAGTTGCTCAGCGAGCGTGCCAAAGGGCGATGCGGATCCGGCGGGCGGGTAGGTTTGGAGGTCGCCGTCGATATTTGATGCCTGGAAGTAGTATTCGAGTATTTGCCCGCAGGGGACAGGGGGGGAGTTGGCCGCGTACTGGTTCTCCCCGATCGACGACATGGCGATGGGTGTGAATGGGTCGTCGGGGGTCGTCCGGGCATAGAGCGTCGGCGATGATGGGTCGAATGTTTCGAGTCCATCGAGGATGGTGGCGACGAGTTCGATGGGGGTGTCGGCTTGGAGTGTTGGAGCGGACTGATGCCAGATCGAGAAGGGCTCGATGGCCCGTTCAAGATAGCGCTTGATAGCTTGGTAGTTTTCTTGGGCGTTGGGGAGGATGTTGTGGGGGGGCGGGTTGAAATCGGCGCTGCGCGGGCGGAGCTCGATAATCATGCTGGTGATATCAAGCTCGCCATAGAACCAATCCACCGCGTTGCCCGCAGCAGGATAGAGATCAACCGATTGCATCGCGGTGTAGTTCCTGCCGTGGACGGATTTGATCTCATCGGAGAGCTCGTTGGAGAGCAGGTCAAAGTAGGTGCGATCGGGTTCGGGGGTGATGTTGCCGTAGGCGTATCCGAAGGGCCACATCACGAGTTGGGAGTAGGAGTGGTATTCCATGTGGGCGACAAGCTGGTCGCCAAAGCTCAGTGCGAGATCGCGGAGTGCGACGGTTTCGGGTTCAGAGAACGGGGCGGTGCCGTGGTAGGTATCACTCCATGGGCTATCCGAAGCCCCTAGGCCTCCCCATTCGTATCCCCAGTTACGGTTGATATCGACACCGAATGACCAGGCGTCGTTTCTTCGCCGCGTTTTTCTCCAATAGCGTTCGTCCGACCATGTATAGAGGTATCCATCGGGGTTGCCCATGGGGACGATGACGACGCGGATCGAATCGAGGATGGCTTGGGTGCGCGGATCGGTGTCGTAGTCTTGGGCGAGTTTGGACGCGAAGTAGACGGTGGTCATCGGGGCGATCCACTCGCGGGCGTGGACGGTGCTGAAGATATAGACCACCGGGCGGTCGGCTTGGGGGTTTTGAGGTGTATCGGGCCCGGTGATGGTGATGGCGAACATATCGCGCCCTTCCCAGGATTGCCCGATGAGCATGGTCGAAGCCAGGTCTGGGCGCAGGGTTGCGATGTTGTCGATGTAGGTGGTGATCTCGTTGAGTTGTTTGTAGTTGGCAAACCACAGGTCATCGTGAATCGTTGTGCCGCGTTGATCGAGGGTCTGGATGAAGCGCTCGGCTTCGACGATCCGGTTCCACCGCTCATTCGTGTGGGCTTGGAGGTCTTCGATCAGGACCTCGTGGGGGATGCCGAGTTTGGAGATCGCGTCGAGGTTCTCGCGTTTGATCTGAATATCGAGCACACCCACCCCGGTGCGCTCGGTCCAGATGGATTCAACGAGCCCGAGCATCGCGTCGAGCTGAAGCTGCGAGGTTGTCCGCACGCGGATGACCATCTGCCCCTGGTAGACCTGAGGCGGGGTAAAGCTCAATATGTCGATCTGATCGGCTTGGCGCACAGGGATCGGCTGGGCGTTTGTGGAGGTGCTCATGCAAAGGGCAGTGGCAATGATGAGAGAAATGGTGGTATTCATGCAATGAATGTAGCCGAAGTTGGTCTTGTTGTATACCAAGAAACTTTCGATTCGTGAGCTTGGTTCGTGAGTTTCGTTTCTGGAAAGCGAAAGCACAAAAAATCACCCCCGCGTGGATGCGCGGGGGCTCGTGGGGAGAGAAGGGGGGGGCGGCCGATTGTTTATCCTGCTGCAAAGGCTTCGAGGAAGGCGGAGATGTCGAAGAAGTTCCATAGTCCATCGTTGTTGAAGTCGGCGATGGGGTCGAAGTTGCCAAAGGCTTCGAGGAACGCGGAGATATCGAAGAAGTTGAGTGTGCCGTCGCCGTTGATGTCTGGGGAGTTGGTTGAGCATCCAATGGATTCGATGCGCAGGTCATCGACGCCGGCCTCGACGATCGAGCCGTTGAAGAGATCGGAAGCGATGAAGCGGATGCGCATCTGGTCGGTTGGCAAGATGGTGTCGGCGATGAAGAATCGTTTCTCGACCCATGCGCCAGCGTTCTCGGTGACGGTTTCGAGGGTTGTCCACGAGTTGCCGTTGTCGTTTGAGATTTCGACGAGCATGGAATCTTCGTTTGGGCTCGCTCCTGTGTTGTTTGAATACCATCTCCAGTAGACGAGCTGGGCATCTTCGCCGAGGATGATGGCATCGAGCATCGGGGAGGTGAGGGTGGTCGCGCCCCCGTCGATGTCGCGATCACCCAGGGCAGTGCCTGCGAATCCATCGGTGACCCAGCAGTCGGTGCCGGCGACGGTGTGGTCATCTTCGGGTTGGGCAGCGGTTCCTTGCGGGTTCATGCGGTTCCAGATGCCGGTGGTGGCGGTGTCGGTTGGCGAGCCGACGGTCCATCCGGAGTTGGATTCCATGTCGTCATCGAATGCGACCGTGAACTCCTGGGCCAGGGCAGTCAGAGGCGAGGATTGGGCATCGGCGGGGAAGATGATGAGTGTGCCCTGGGTGGTTGCGACCTGGAAGTAGTATTGGATTTGGGTATCGCATGGGGCTGCGGGGAGATCGGCCTGGAAGTTGGCGTTGCCGATGGAGCTCATGGGGATGGCGGTGAACGAACCGGCCGAGCCGAGCCGGGCAAAGAGTGTTGGCGAAGCGGGATCGAGTGTTTCGATCCCATCGGAAGCCGAGAGGATCACCGGGGTTGGTGTGTCGGCAGCGACGAGGTTGGTGGGGGTATGCCCAAGGGCCAGACGGGCGGTGGTGCGTTCGACGAAGAGTTTGGCTGCTTCGTAGTTTTCTTGGGCGGTGGGCAAGAGGATCGAAGGCGGCGGGTCGAACCGATCGAGCGGGCGGAGCTCGTAGGTGAGGCTTTTGGCGCCCAGCTCGCCGTAGTACCAATCGGTGGAATCGCCCGCAGCCGGGTAGAGATCGACCGATTGCATCGGGGCATAGAAGACACCCGAGAAGGCGAGGATTTCTTCGGAGAGATCAGTCGCGAGGGTATCGAAGAAGGTGCGGTCGGGTTCTGGGGTGATGACACCGGCAGCGTATCCAAATGGCCAAAGGATGAGCTGGGAGTAGGCGTGGTAGTCGATGTGGGCGACGAGCTGATCGCCGAAGCTCAGGGAAAGGTCGCGCAGGGCCGCGGTTTCGGGTTCAGAGAATGGTCCGGTTCCTCGATAGACCGGGCTTGCGGTGCTTGCTGATGACCCTTCGCCTCCCCATTGATATCCCCAGTTGCGGTTGAGATCGACGCCGAAGGTGTCGAACCCGTTGTCTCGTCTGTTTTTTCGCCAGAATCGGTTTCCCGACCAGGTGTAGAGGTATCCATCGGGGTTGGTGACGGGGATGATGACGAGTCGTGCGGAATCGAGGATGTCTTTGACGCGTGGGTCGGTGTCGTATGAATCGACGAACTTGGATGCGAGGTAGGAGACGGTCATCGGCGAGACCCATTCGCGGGCGTGGGTGGTGCCGTGCCAGAGCACGACGGGGCGATCGGCAGCGAGGTTGCCGGGTTGATCGGGTGCGGTGATGGTGATGGCGTAGATGTCGTTGCCTTCGATCGAGTCACCGATGTCGGCCATGGATGCCAGGTCTGGGCGCAGGGCTGCGATGTTATTGAAATAGGCGATGATGTCGGCGAACTGCTTGTAGTTGGCGAACCAGGCGTCGTCGTGGACGGCTGCGCCGCGTTGGGCTTGGTTGATTCGCTCGCGGTCGAGCTGTTCTTGCTGTTTGATGAGGCTCCAGGTTTGATCGGTGCTGGTCTGGAGGTCTTCGATGAGCACTTGGTGGGCGATGCCGAGTTTGGTGAGCGCATCGAGGTGCTCGCGTTTGATCTGGACATCGAGCACACCTACCCCGGTGCGTTCGGACCAGACGGATTCGACGAGTCCGAGCAGGGCATCGAGCTGGGCCTGCGAGGTGGTGCGGACGCGGATGACGGTTTGGTTTTGGTAGATCGGATCGGGCGTGTGGGTGAGCAGGTCGAGCCGGGGGATTTGGGGGAGTTCGATGGGCTGGGCCGAGCCGACGGTGCTCGTCAGGGCAAGCGTCAGGGTGAGCATCGGGGTGATGCAGGGTATGGTCGGGCGAGAGGGGATGTGCATCGGGGGGCTCCAGGTCGAAATGAATCGGAAAACGGATTGGGCAGGAGATGGACTCGAGCGCTGGGCTCAACAGAGAGGGTCAGCCGTCTATAGAGCCGTCTACATTTTATGCCCTGCTCATGCTATGCGATCGGCGAGATCGGGCATTGGGTGGGCCCAAATGCTCAAAACAAGATTTGCACGCCATTTACATGCCAAGTGCAGCTTTGGAACAATCCGCACGAAAAACACAGGCGATGTCAAGGCAACGATACCTGACACCCTTACAAATACGGCTTGCCTATCAAGAGAGTTGCATGATTTCGCAGGATTGAAACGGATCAGATTGTCTGCTTGTGTTATCATCGCCAAGAGGGCACGCCCAGTCCTGTAGGATTGAGGGGGTGGGCTGTTTGGTTTGTGCGGAGAATGTTCGGATGGGTGTGCAGGATATCGAAACAACCCAAGGCGGGGATCAGCACCGGGCGACAATCGGGCATGTGCTCAATGATCTCCATGCGCTCGAGCGGATGATCGAGCAGGGGATGTTCGAGACGGGCGTTCGTCGGATCGGGGCCGAGCAGGAACTGGCCCTGGTCGATGACGCCTCCGAACCTGCCCCTGTTGGTCCTGAGGTGCTCGATGCGCTCGATGAACCTTTGGCGACGACGGAGATCGGGCGTTTCAATATCGAGTTGAATCTCTCGCCGATGGAGCTCACGGGCTCGGTGCTCGGCGATGTGCACCGCGAGCTCGATGCGCTGATGGGGCGGGTGAAGCAGGCAGCTGCCCGGCACGGCGCCAGGCCGATCCTGATCGGGATGCTGCCGACGATTCTCCAAGAGCATTTGTCGATGGAGTTCATCACGCCTCGCTCGCGCTACTTTGCGCTCAACAAGCAGATCACCAAAGCCCAGGGCGGGCGGTTCGATATCCGGATCAAGGGGATCGACGAGCTCAAGTTCACGCATGATAATGTGATGGTCGAGGCGCTCAATACCTCGTTTCAGCTTCATTATCAGGTGGCTCCCGATGAGTTTGCCCTGTGTTACAACGGTGCCCAGCTCATCGCGGCCCCGACGCTGGCAGCGGGGGCCAACTCGGCGGTGCTCTTTGGCAAACGGCTCTGGCACGAAACACGCATCGCCATCTTCGAGCAGACCATCGATACCTCGGGCAGCGAGATCCCCTCCCAGCGCGATGTGCCCAAGCGGGTGCGCTTTGGGGAGAAGTGGGTCAAATCGTCGGTGCTTGAAATCTATCAGGAGGACATCGCACGGTTCCGTGCGTTGTTTGGATCGGAAAAGGAAGAGGATTCGATCGCACTGGTCGAAGCGGGGCAGGTGCCCAAGCTCTATGGGTTGGCGACGCACAACTCGACGATGTACCGGTGGAACCGCCCGTGCTATGGCATCACCAACGGCAAGCCTCACCTGCGGATCGAGAACCGCGTGTTGCCCGCGGGCCCGAGCATTGTCGATGAGATCGCCAACGCGGCGCTGTGGTTCGGGTTGATGATCCAGATCCCCAAGGTTTATCCCGACCTGGCCGAGCGGATTCCCTTCGAGCATGCGCAGGCGAACTTTGTTGCCTCGGCGCGGTATGGGCTCAACTTCAAGATGCACTGGCTCGATGATTCGACCATCTCGGCGCGCGATCTGCTGCTCGACGAGCTCATCCCATTGGCGCGAACCGGGCTCAAATCCTGCGCGATCGACCAGGGCGATATCGAGCGCTACATGGACATTATCGAAGCTCGGGTCGCATCGGGCAAGAACGGGGCGCGCTGGATGCTCGATTCGGCAGCCAAGATTCATGGCATCGGCACCCGCGCCGAGCGGCTCGGGGCGCTGACCGCAGCGACGATCCAACGCCAAGAGACCGATCAGCCCGTGCATCAATGGCCTGTGGCCCAGCTGAGCGAGGGCGGAGATTGGAAACAGCACTACGAACGGGTCGGGCAATATATGAACACCGACCTCTTCACGGTGCAGGCTGACGAGCTGATCGACCTGGCTGCCTCGATCATGAACTGGGAAAAGGTGCGCCACATCCCCGTCGAAGACGACAAGCACAACCTCGTCGGGTTGCTCAGCTACCGCGCGATTCTGCGCTTTGTCTCTGATCCCAAGATGCGGGCCAAGGGCTCGGTTGCTGTCGCTGATATCATGGAGCGCGATCCGATCACCGCTTCTCCCGAGACACTCACCCTCGATGCGATCGAGCTGATGAAACAGCACGGGGCATCGTGTCTGCCTGTGGTTGCCGATGGCAAGCTGGTGGGGATTGTCACCGAGCATGATTATATGCGGATCGCTGGTCAGCTCCTCGAAGATCAGCTTCGGGCAAAGCCCGAGCGGGCGTGATACGCATTTGTACCGATGGACACCTATGATGCGGCGTAGGTTGATGCGGCGTAGGTGTTTTGACAAGTAAGGACGGCTGACGGTGATGTCCACAGGCGATGATCTGACAGAGCAGGCAGCGCAAGACGAGGTTGATCCCGGGTCAGTATCGGCAGGTGCATGCTGGCCAAAGCGCGAGCTGGGGCGGTTTGCATCCGATGATTCAGCAGGAACAACACTTGTTATCATCGGCGGCGTGCACGGCAACGAGCCCGCGGGATTGATCGCAGCAAAGCGGGTGCTCGATACACTCAACGCCGAGCAGCCCACCGGATTCCACGGGCGATTGGTGGTGCTGGCGGGGAATCTGCCCGCCCTCAATCTCGACGACAAAGAAGCGCGGTACATTGATTTCGATCTCAACCGGATTTTTACCGACGAGCAGATCGCCAAGCCCGCGAGCACCAGCGTCGAGCACGGGCAGATGCACGAGCTGCTCGCAGCGCTTCGCGCCCAGCGGGCGCAGAGCCAGGAGCTGATCGTGATGGACCTGCACACGACGAGCTCGGATGCGCCCCCGGTGGCGGTGTTCGAGGATTCGCTCCCGGCGAGGCTCTTTGCGCGCCAGATGCCGATGCCTTTGTATCTGGGGTTTGAAGAGGAGCTCGATGGGTTGGTGATTGACCGGGTGACCAATGAGCTCGGCTCGATCGCTGTTGTGATCGAAGGCGGACAGCATTTCGATCCACAATCAATCGTCGTGCACGAAGCAGCGATCTGGGCGGGGCTTCACGCAGCGGGGATCCTGCGGGTCGATGCGCTGCCCCACCCGCGTCGCCCGGGTGATATCTTGCGCCAAGCGGTGGGGGACCAGGCCTACAAGGTCTTCGATATCCGGTACCGCAAGCCCATCGAACACGAGGACTTTGCGATGTGCCCGGGGATCGAAGCCGGGATGCGCATCAGGCAGGGCGTAACCCCGATCGCTGTTGAGGATGGGCAGACGATCACTTCGCCGGTGCGTGGGCGGGTGTTCTTGCCCAACATGCAGACGCGAAAGCGCATCGGCGATGACGGGTTCTTCATCGTTCGCCACATCGGCGAAGGATGGATCGGGTTCTCAGCGAGGGTGCGCAGGCAGGAGTGGATCCATTGGCTCATCGCCCGTATGCCCGGGGTGTATGTGATGGATGACGGGTCGCTGTATGTCGATGCGGATCTGGCAGCGGTGCTCAAGCGGCAGGTGTTCCATCTCTTTGGGTATCGGCTTGTCCGCCACGACGAAAAAGACGGCGGGCACGGGGCGATGCGCGCCTGGCATGGGATCAGCGCGTTCTGCAAGGCGCTTTTCCGAGGACGAATCCCAGGCGGGCCTGATCGTGATGATCTACGATTCTGGATCGTGCGCAGGCACTGTCTGGATCATGTCGATCGCTGATCGGGTATACTCGATCTATGAACAAAAAATGGACACCGATTGCCTTCTTGTGTGTAGCGCTGTGTGTAGTGGCATCGCTGGTGCTCTTTGGATGCGCCAGTCCTGGGAAAGGCGTACGCTCGGCGGGGACTTTCGCGCAGACATTTGCACGCGGGGCGGTGGCGGCCGACCATGAAATGGCTTCGCAGGCGGGGGCGCAGATGCTCGCGATGGGGGGCAACGCGGTCGATGCTGCGGTCGCCGCTTCGTTTACACTCTCGGTAGTCCGCCCCTACTCCTGCGGCATCGGCGGCGGCGGGTTCATGGTGATCTACCTGCCCGACGATCCAACCCACGGATTCGTGAGCACCGCGATCAACTACCGAGAGACGGCGCCCTATGACCAATCGGTTGCAGCGTCGGGGATTTCGATGTCGAACGGACGGTATTCGGTCGCGGTGCCGGGCACGGTTGCCGGGCTGCTCTATGCCCTCGAACACTACGGCACGCTCGATCGGGAAACGGTGATGGCGCCCGCGATCACGGCAGCCTACGACGGGTTCGTTGTCGATGAGAGTTTCTATCGCGCTGCGATGGGGCTGCACGAAAAATACACCAAGAACCCCGGATTGCAGACGAGTCATATGCGTATGCCTTGGGAGAAGTTTGCCCTCTTTGGGCGCGTCAAAATCGGTGATCGGATCGAGAACCCCGAGCACGCCCGCGCCCTTGAGTTGATCGCCCGCGATGGGCTCGACGCCTTCACCCAAGGGCAGATCGGGCAGGCGATTGTCGATGCCCTTGCGCACAAAGCCAAACGGCGCATTCGAGGCGGGGGCATCACCCTCGATGACCTGGCGGGGTATACACCCATCGAGATGCAACCGATCGAGACCACCATCGCGGGCAAGGGGTTCATCGGGATGCCTCCGCCTTCAAGCGGCGGCGTGACGATGTTCGAGATTCTGAAAATCATGCAGGCCAAGGGGCACAACTTCTCCGATGCGAAGCTCAAGAATGCAAGCGTGCATGTGATGATCGAAGCGATCAAGCACAGCTTCGCCGATCGAGCGCGGTACCTGGCCGATCCGGAGTTTGCCGATGTCCCCGTCGATGAACTGCTCGACGAAGAGAACATCCGTCGGCTCGCAGCGTCGATCGGGACATCGGTCAAGCCAAGCCAGGAGTACGGCACGCACGAGCCGCTTGTTGATGATGCGGGGACGAGCCATGTCTCGGTGGTTGATCCCTTCGGCGGGGCGGTGGCGATGACTGAGACGATCAATCATGCGTTTGGCTCGCGCGTCGGGGTCGAGCCCTTCGGGTTTGTGCTCAACAACGAGATGGATGATTTCACGCATCCCAGCGCCAGGCCCAACGGGTTCGGGCTGGTGCAGTCGAAGAAGAACATGCCCGAGGTTGGCAAGCACCCGTTGTCGAGCATGTCGCCGACGATTGTGCTCGATGAGGATGGACAAGTGATTGCGGTTGCGGGCGCTTCGGGTGGGCCCAGGATCATCACCTCGACGACGCAGGTGCTGCTCAATGTGCTCGGGGGGATGGACGCCGGGCAGGCGGTGGCGATGCCCAGGCTTCATCACCAATGGCTGCCCGACGAGCTGCGCTTTGAATCGGGGTACAACATACATATCCTCAATGTGCTGGGCAATCCGCTGCGTGGATATGGGCACCATATCACAGATCGGAATGTCTCAGCGATCGGCAATGTGCAGCTGATCGTCCGCGACCCCGATGGCAAGGGGTGGCAGGCAGCGTGCGATCCGCGCAAGGGCGGACGCCCGGCGGGGATCGACTGATTCTTGCCCCGATCGTGTTTCTCAGGGTCGGCACGCCTAGAAACTAGGCTGATGAGTACCGATCCAATCATTGAGCAAGCAGAATCAAAGTCTGGTTTTCGCGCAGCGATCACCATTGCGACGCACTTTGTCGTCGATGTGTTTTCGTTCGTCGGCGTCGCGTTGCTGCCGTTGTTGGCGGTGATGCTTGATCTGCGGACCGAGCAGAAGGCGTTGTTGTTGGCGCTGGGTTCGTTGTGCTCGGGCGCGATCCAGCCGATCGTCGCGTGGCTCAGCGACAAGTTCGATACGCGGGCGCTGGGGACATTGGGCTTTGTGCTCGCGGTGCTGTGCATCGGGAATCTGGGAATGGCGAGCAACTTCACCGAGTTGACGATTTTGTATTGTCTCGGAGCCGTCGGGATCGGCGCGTTCCATCCGCCCGCAGCTGCGATCGTCGGGCATCTGGGCGGGTCGAAGCGGTCGATGCTCATCGCGGTGTTTTTTCTTGCCGGGATGACCGGCGGGATCGTGGGCAATGTGTTTACGCCAAGGTTTGTCGAGTGGATGACGCCCACGGTCGATGGGCAGCCCGATACGGTCGCTGGGGTGCTTGGGCTGCGGTGGTTTATCCCTGTTGGGCTCGGGTTTGCGATTATGCTCGCGTTGTCGATTCATAAGGTCGGGCATCGCCATGCCAAGGCTGATGAGCATCGCGTGTCGTGGTCGCCGAGCCAGCGCAGGGGGCGATGGTTTGCGGTGTGGGTGTTGTATGTCGCCAACATGATCCGGTTTAGCGTGAACATGGCGCTGATCTATCTGCTCGTCGAATGGACCGAGCGGGTGGTGCTCGCTCGGCACAGCGCCGATGCGATGAGTTCGGAGCTGGGCATCGAAGCTTCGCAGCTCAACGGGATATTGCAAGCGTCGATGCAGGTGGGCATGGGCGGGGTTGGCATCTTGCTTGGGTTTATGCTCGCTGCGCGGTTCGAGAAGCTGATGTTTGTGGTGCTGCCGATCCTCGGGGCGATCGCGTTGTTCATGATCCCGCGGGCGTCGATGATTGCTGATGGCGCCGAGGTGCCCATTGCGATCTTTGCGACGATTTTGACGGGCGTTGGATTCGGCGCGGTGATCCCGGTGAGCATCACGCTTGCGCAGAGGCTGCTCCCGCATCGCACGAGCCTGGCCAGCGGATTGATGCTCGGGGGCGCATGGATGCTCGCCTTTGTCGGGCCGATCTTTGCCGAGCTGGTGCACAAGGGATTGGCCAACAAGCCCAATACGCCCGGGTTTGTGCTCGATGCGATCGGGTCGTTGCCCGATGGGCTCTCGCAGCCGATGCTCGATGGGCTCGGGCTCGATGCGGCGTTCACCGCGACAGCAGCTGCACTTTTTCTTGCAGGATTGATCGCGCTGCTGCTGCCTCACAAACTCATCGTTGAAGTCGCCAAACACTGATTTGCGGGTGTTGGGTGTGACACACTTGTGACATTCTAATCGGTGTTTGCTCGTGTGACAAAGCGGTGACAGCTTTGGGTGGTGTTGGGTTGTATCTATTACGGTGCCAGAGGGTCGCGTTGATCGCTTGGCATCGCAAGGAGATACAGCATGAAACGGTCATTGAAACGGTCATTGAACACGGCACTCGTCCTCTTTACACTCTCTGGTTCTGCGCTGGCGATGGGCGTTGAACCTGCATCTGAACCGGCTGACCCGGTAGTCAAGGCACATGAGGTCGCGTGCATGACTTATGAAGAGTATCGTCAGATGCAGGCCAGTGATGAGCAGGTTCAACAGCAAGCCTACATTGATGTGGTCTTTGTGCTCGACACCACCGGCTCGATGGGCGGGTTGATCGAGGGCGCGAAGCAAAAAATCTGGTCGATCGCCAACACGATTGCCCAAGCCCAGCAGACCCCCATCGTTCGGTTTGGGCTCGTCGGGTATCGTGATCGTGGTGATGACTATGTGACGACCATCACGCCTTTGACCCAGGACATCGACACCGTCTACGCCGATCTGATGAACTACAAAGCCCAAGGCGGCGGCGACACACCCGAATCGGTCAACGAGGCGTTGTTTACCGCGGTCGAGCGGTTTGACTGGACGGATCAAGACGGCGCGCTCAAGCTGATCTACCTCGTCGGCGATGCACCACCCAAGATGGGGTATCAGGATGATGTGAAATACCAGGCCTCGTGCAGGCTTGCCAAAGAGCAGGGGATCAACATCAACACGATCCAGTGCGGCAATCTCCAAGGCACCCAGCGGTTCTGGCAAGAGATTGCTCAGCTCGCCAACGGCGCGTTTGCCAAGATCGAGCAAAGCGGCGGCGTGGTCGCCATCGCGACGCCTTACGATGCACAACTCGCCGAGCTTGACATGGAGATCCAACGCACCATGCTCGACTATGGCGATGCCGACACTTATGCCTATCAGGAAGCCAAGCGAACGCGATCAAGCGGGATCGCATCGAAGGCAGCACCCGAAGCAGCTGCCGACCGGGCGGTGTATAACTCGTCAGATGCTGGGCGACGCAACATGCTTGGCAAACAGGAACTCGTCGATGATGTGTTCAACAACGGCTTCGACCTCGATGAACTCGAAAAAGATCAACTCCCCGAGGAACTCCAATCACTCAGCATCGAAGAGTTGAAGGCCGAGGTCGATCGCCGAAAGGCCAAACGCGATGAACTGAGCAAGGCCATCAAAGAACTCGCCGCCAAACGGGCACAGTATCTCAAGGAGAATCAGCCCAAAGCCGGGATGGACGGGTTCGACCAGAAAGTGCTCGAAGCATTGATCGAGCAGGGTGCTCGTGTGGGGATCGAGTTTGAGCGCGGCACAGAATCAAAGACAGAAGAACCCAAAGAGTCGCCCAAAGACTGAATGCTCACCCGATTTCCACTATCATTCAAACATACAAGGAGTACACCATGAACATGTTCACCACACTCGCCTGCTCGGCTGCGATGCTTTTCGCTTCGGCAGGGCTCGCTGACGAAACCGCGCTGACGATTTATTCTTCCGCCCAGCCCGGCGCCATCTCGCCCGATCTCTATCGCCCAGTCCCCGGCAGCAGCTCGCAGGGATACAGCGTATACCGATCAATCCCCGGCTACGCCATCATCAAGCAGCAACGCGATCTGGACATCGAGCAGGGCATCTCGAACATCAGCTTCTCAGGCGTCGCTGCCCTGCTCGATCCGACCACCGTGATGTTCGAGTCGCTCACCGATCCCAATGGCACAACGGTGCTCGAGCAGGACTACCGATTCGATCTCTTGAGCATGGACAAGATGCTCGAGCGCTACATCGACAAAGAAATCATCTGGGGCGGGCAGCGCGTCAAGCTTCTGTCCGTGTCGGCCGGCGGGATGCTCATCGAACGAGACAACGGCGAGATCGAGTTCCAACTCGGATACCACGGCGTGCGCTTCCCGTCGATGGCGGACGGATTGATCTTGAAGCCAACGCTCAACTGGATGGTCCAATCACAAGCCGGAGGCGAGCAAGAAACCCGCATCTCCTACGAAACCACAGGCATCACCTGGTGGGCGGACTACAACATCGTCTACAAAGACGGCAAAGATGCGAATCACGGGTTCCTCGATCTGAGCGCATGGGTCTCGATCCTCAACCAATCCGGAGGCACCTACGAAGACGCAACCCTCAAACTCGTCGCGGGTGATGTGAATCGGGCTCGGGCCGGTGGCGGACGATCGCCATTTACAGGCGGACAAGAGCGGATGTTTGCCAAGGCCGATGCGGCTCCCGGGTTCGAGGAAAAATCGTTCTTTGAATACCACCTCTACACCCTCGGCAGAAAAACCACCATCCCCGATCGCTCGACCAAGCAGATCGAACTCTTCGACGCAGCGAAGAATGTACCCGTCGAGAAGAAGATGCTCTACGATGGCTCAAAGATGTTCCTCACCTACGGCAATATGCAGCAAGGCAAAGACTTCGGCGTCACATCCAACGCCAAGGTCGAGGTATTCCTCTCCTTCGAGAATAAGGAAGAGCACGGGCTTGGGATTCCGCTGCCATCGGGGCGGATCCGCGTGAGCAAGCTCGACGAAGATGACGGATCGTTCGAGTTCATCGGCGAAGACACCATCGACCACACCCCCAAGAACGAAACCGTGACGATCAAGCTCGGCAATGCTTTCGATGTGGTTGGCGAACGCCGGCAGACCTCGTTTACACGAGGCCGAAACTGGATCGTCGAATCCTTCGAGATCAAGATCCGCAATCACAAGGGTCAGGCGGTCGAGGTGCAGATCCAAGAGCATCTGTATCGGTGGACCAATGCCAAGATTACAAAGATTTCGCACAATCACGAAATGCTCGATGCGAGGACGATGCACATCCCCGTCACGATCGAAAAAGACGGCGAGGCCATCGTCACCTACACCGTGCGATACGATTGGGAATAAGGAACGGGAAGAAGGAAGCTCTATGTCTTTAGGCGTGATTCTTGTTGTGGAAGATGACGACGCGATTCGGCGAGGACTGGCCGACGCGTTGTCGTATTCTGGGTATACGACGCACCATGCGCCCGACGGGGCAGCCGGGCTCGAGCTGATCCTCTCGACCGATGCCGATCTGGTTTTGCTCGACATCATGATGCCCAAGATGGACGGCCTGGAAGTCCTCGCCGAGTTGCGCAAGGTCAAACCATCGCAGCCTGTGATCTTCCTGACGGCACGAGGCGAGGAGTATGATCGCGTGCAAGGGCTCAAGCTCGGAGCCGACGATTACATCGTCAAGCCTTTTAGTATCGACGAACTCATCGCCCGGATCGAAGCGGTGCTCCGTCGATCGCCGGGCAGACCCACAAGCCGAGCGACGGTGACGATCGCGGGCAGGGAGATTGATTTTGAGCGAAGGGAAGCCGTCCTGCCCGGCGGCGTGCGCCGGTCGTTCACCGAACGCGAATCCGAGGTTTTGGGGTTCCTCGCCTCCAACGCCGGTCGCGCGGTGTCGCGCGATGAGCTCTTGCAGACGGTCTGGGGGCTCGATCCCCGCGGCACCCACACGCGCACGGTGGACATGACCATCGCGCGCTTGCGCGAAACCCTCGACGATGATCCGACAAGCCCGAGCGTGATCAAAACCGTCCGAGGCAAAGGCTACATGCTCGCGATGCCCGACAGCGATTCTGCAACCGGCGGTGAAGCTTGAACACCCGGCGCGTCATGACCTGGTTGATCTTCTGGAGCAGCGTCGCGCTGGCGCTGGGCGCCCTCGCGTGGGTGACGGTCGAAGTCATCGCGCTCGAAAAGAGGCAGGCGGTTGCGCACATCGAAGCCCAGCGCCAAGAGGCCATCCGCCGGGCGCTGTGGCGCATGGATTCGCGCATGGCCCCGATCCTGGCAATCGAAGCCTCGCGCCCCTACACAGACTATCAACCCATTGCAGGCACCGCTGACGAATGGCTCAGGCGAGCAGACAGCGATGTCGTTCGCAATATCCGTTCCGTCACCGACACCAACTTGTCTTACGCGAACCAATACTTCGAGTACGCCTACACCGATGCTCAGGACCCGGTCGAAGAAATCGCAAGCCTGTTCAACACCGACCCATATGGGCCCGAGCGAGAAGACAGAGAGCAAATCAACGAACAAGCCCAAGGGGCACAGCCCGACGCCTACGCATTGGGTATGCCCGAATCGATCGACGCTGGGCAAGTTCAATCATCGCCCCAGGCGGATTCAGATTTCGAAGCCCGCCGTCAGGTCGCCGACCTCGCCTCGCAGTCGGCCAAGCAGGAAGTTTCGCAAGAGAAAGATGCGCCTTCAGGCAAGCTCATGAAGAAAAGCGACGAGCGAGCTTCTGGCGTGCGTGGGGGCGGTCGTTCGCCGTTGAGTCGCAAGCTCAGTACCCCGAGTATCGAATCCGCCATGCCCCAAGATGCTGACGATCTTTCAAGCGAGGCGATCAGCACGCTCGAGCCGCGATGGATCGCTGACGACACCGGGCAGATGCAGCTCGTGCTCGTGCGCTCGGCGGTTGTCAATGGCAAGCCCGTCATCCAAGGCGTCTGGCTCGATTGGGACGCGCTGCGAAACGATCTGCTCGAAGCGGTCGATGATGTCATGCCCGATTCATCGCTCGTCCCCGTCACCGGCCCGCGCTCGTCGATGGTCGGCGGGTACCAACTCGCCACCATCCCCGCTGCCTTTATTCCTTCGTCAAACACCATCACCATCCCCTGGCACTGGTCGCCCGCCACCGTCGGATTGTTGGTCACATGGATTGCGATCATCGCGACGATCATCGCGGTGGGGATTGTCCTTCGCGCAGCGATCGTGCTCTCCGAGCGGCGCGGTCGATTCGTCAGTGCGGTCACGCACGAGCTGCGCACGCCTTTGACCACCTTTCGGCTCTATTCCCAGATGCTCGCCGACGGCATGGTCTCCGACGAAGAGGTCCGCACCGACTACCTCCACATCCTCAAACGCGAATCCGAACGCTTGACGGGCATTGTCGAAAATGTCCTCGAATACGCAAGGCTCACCCGCCAACGCTCGTCCAAGGACAAAGCTGCCGGCGTCCAGACCCTCTCGCCCGGTGCGCTCATCGCCCGATTCCGCCCGGCCCTTGCGCGAAGAGCCGGGCAGAGCAACCTTGATCTGGTCGTCTCGATGGATCTCGAAGCCCACAAAGAGCGCACCGTGACGGTCGATCCCCATGCCGTCGAACGGATCATGATGAACCTGATCGAGAACGCCTGTAAATACGCTGCGCCTACAGAGGGCGACGACCTTCCGATCGAAGAAGCCGACACGCGCATCCATCTCGATATCACCATCAAGAACAACACCCTCGAGCTCCTCGTCGCGGACCACGGCCCGGGCATCCGCCCCGGCGAAGGCGCCCGAATCTTCGGCGAGTTCCAACGCGGATGGCGAGGCTTATCCAACGCTCGCTCGGGTTTGGGATTAGGGCTCGCCCTCTCGCGCGGGCTTGCCCGCGAGATGGACGGCAATCTCATCCTCACCAAACGGCGCGGGCACGGCGCCGAGTTCCTCTTGACCATCCCGCTCGATGAAAATGCCAACGAATTGTAGTTTTAGGGTGCCACGACTCGCCGTCTTCGGCGCAGTCGTGCGGGGTGAATGCGACTCAAGACACGACTGCGCCCTTCGGGCGAGTCGTGGCACCCAGAGCGTGTTTCACACCCCAAAGCACGCCCACGCCTGATCTTCGCTGATGCGTTGATCGAGGTTGATCGCTTGAAGTTCATCCATCCCGACTCGCCGACGATGCACCGCAGCCTGAATCGAATCCTCGGGATTCGCCCGCACAATCGGCACATCAGACCCAAAGATCAAATCAACGCCCAGCTTGAGCCCCGATTCGATCAACTCTCGAATCGGGAACACCCGATCGAGCCGATCGGGCACCGCCTTGCGCAACGCTTCGATATCGGGCAGCAGATGACAAGGCTGGAGCGAGGCGATCGCGCCGAGCTCCTTGAACCGGGGGATGTCTGCTTTATCAATCAGCTCGGCGTGCTCGATACGACACCCATTGTGCGCACAACCCGTGCGCTCGATCGCATCGAGCACCGCGCGGACAGCGCCATCGCCGATGGCGTGAGCTGCGATGGGGAGGTGATGATCTTTGCAGATCGTGAGCATCGCGTCGATCTGCTTGGGTTTCATCATCGCGGTGCCTCGGGGATACTCGGCGTGTCCGTCGGCGAATGGTTCGAGCATCCACGCGGTGCGCGAGTTGAAGGTGCCATCGACGAAGATTTTTCCGCCTCCGATGCGTGCAGCGTCCGGGTTCCATGATGATGCGCACGCGATGGTTTCGCGCAGGTCTTTCATCAACGGGAAGAGCACCGATCGCAGCGTGATCTCGCCAGCTGAGTATAAATCGCTGAGCACGCCCCCGAGCCAAGGTTGTGATTTGAGCTCGTGCATCTCGACGAAACCCATCGACTCAAGATGCACACACGCCTCGCGCACCAGATCAACCCGCTGCGATTCATCGGGCTCGGGCACCGCGTTCCACATCATCAGTGCTGCGTGTTCGATCAGCACCCCGGTCGGCTCGCCATCGGTATCGAGCTCGACGCGCCCGGATTCAACCCGTGTACCTTCATCAATCCCGGCGATACGCAAAGCCGACGACGACGCGACGAGTTTGTGATAATCAAAGCACCACGCAAGAGCTGCTCGTCCATCGCAGGCCCGGTCAAGCTCTTGGCGCGTGGGCCAGGTTGGGTCAGCCCATCCGTCGGGGCGAGCGCCGTGGGCAAGGATCCACGCATCGGGTGGCGAGGTCTTTGCCCGCTGGCTCAATGCTTCGATCATCGCCTCGCGTGAATCGCAATCACACAGATCGACCATCTCAAGCGAGCGTCCGAGTTGAAACAGATGCGCATGGGCTTCGCGGAGTTGTGCGGGTCGGATCGCGCTCACGACACGCCGCCATAGAGCGCAGCGATCACCTGCTCAGCCTGCTGGGCATCAGCGACCGGCGATGGGAACTCCACCCGAAGCACACCAAACTTGGTCCGCACATCCATCCCGATCGGATCAACGCCCACCGCCAGAGGCTCATCGACTTTGGCTTTGGTCAAAAGCGTGCAGACCTCGCCCAGGGCCTTACGATCCGTGTTGAGCTTCTTGCACAGCCCCGGAAGGGCCTCAATCAGCGGGTTGGGCACTTCAAGTTCGTCGGTGCCGACGACCTCGCCCGAATCGAGCTTGGCGAAGTTGATCTTGCCGCGTGCCCAGATCGAGCAGGGTTGGTGGAGGTGATAGGCCAAGAACCGATCGCAGGGTTCTTCGTCGATGGCCGTCGAGAGATCAAGGCTCACCCGCATCGGGGCATCGAACCGGTCTTCGGGAATCACCAAGACCGTATCTTTCGCATCGAGCATCGCTTCTTCGATGGTGAGCACCAATGAGCCGGTGCGCGGATCAACAATATAGCGCACGCTGTCGTAAGGCGTTGAATCGGCTAGGAGCGTGCCCTTGGTGTGCCCTTTGAGCAATCGGTTCGCTCGTTCGATCGCGTCTTGCGCGTCTTGATGGTCTGTGTCCATATCCAATTGTGTGCCCGGGTTGGCAAACTCTCAAGTCAAACGCGGAAGATCGACCCGAGTTTCTTGCCCAGCATCAACGAGGCGCCAAAGAGCGTGATCGTCAAGAGCGTCATTCCCCAGACCCCCATCGCGCTGGCGATGTAGATGCCATCACCCAAACGGTTGGTGAACTCGAAGATCATCTTGGTGATCGGGAAATGGTCGCTCCGCTGGGCGAGAATCAGCGAATCCGACACTTCGAGCATCGAGAAGCTAAAGACCAAGAGCCCGCCCGCGATCAGATTGGCCATAATCAGGGGGATAATCACCTTGCGCACCGCAGCCACCCGCGTTGCGCCCAGATTCACCGCTGCCTCTTCAAGCTCGCCCGAGGTCTGCTCGAGTCCAGAGACCGTCGAACGCACGATATAGGGCAGCCTGCGGATCGCATAGGCGATGACCAAAAGTGGGAACGGGTTGGGATTGGTCCCAAAGACCGCCAGCGTGCCTTCGAGGGGATCGCCGCTGCCAAATGGCCAGCGCAGGGTCATCGCGACATATCCGAACGCCATCACGAGTCCCGGCACCGCCAGAGGCAGCATGCACAGCGCATCGAGCAACCCGCGCCCCTTGATGGTTGTGCGCACGATGATGTACCCGATCACCACGCCGAAGGTCATGTTCAATCCCATCGCGATCAGCGAAAGCATCAGGGAGTTCTGGATCGAGTTGAATGATTCGGGTGAGGTGAGCGCTTCGATGTAGTGTGAGCCGGTGATCGCTTTGGGCAGTACGCTGGCGTACCAGGCGCCGGGCTCGGCGATACTGGTGAGCACCACACCAAGGTGAGGCATGATCGCGATGATAATCACGCTGCCGAATCCCAGCGAGGCCAGCCATCCCCAGAACCCGGTGAGCTTGATCTCGCCGCCGGCGCGCGAGGCTTTGGAATACATCGCGTATCCTTTTTTCCCAAAGACAAACTTGCCCAGCAGGTAGAACGAGATCGCAGCAAAGAGCAGCACCAGAGTCAGGGCATAGGGCTCGGCATTGCTCTGCACATCCTTGAGCCCATAGAAAATCTGCACCGAAGTCACATCGTAATAATCGAACATCAAAGGCGTGCCCAGCTCGGTGAAGCTCCAGATGAACACAATCGTCGAGCCGGCAAACAACCCCGGACGAATCAAAGGCAGCGTGATCTTGAAAAACCGCTTCCACCCGCCCGCGCCCAGGTTCTCCGCACTCTCATCGAGCGCCGGATCAAGATTGGCTAGTGATGCTGTCGCGTTGAGGTAGATGATCGGATAGAGATGCAGCGCCATCACCGCCACCACCCCCCAGAACTTGCCCTGACCGAGCACATCCCAGTCCGTACCCAAGAGCGCATTGAGTGAACCCTCGCGTCCGAGCAGCGCCCGGATTCCGATCGCCCCTACGAATGGAGGCAAGATCAAAGGCACCAGAACCGATGCGTTGAGGACTTTCTTGAACGGAAAATCAAACCGGGCGCTGAGCACCGCCAAAGGAAGCGAGAGAATGATGCACAGCATCGTCGTTGCGACCGCGATCTTGAATGCGTTGATAATCCCCGAGACACGGGTGGGGTCTTTGAAGACCAGCATGAGATGATCGAGTGTCCAACCTTGTCCAGTGGTGATATCGGCAGCGAACCCGCCTCGGACTGTGAGCCCGATCGGGTAGAGCAGGAACATGCCCAAGACAGCAAGGATGCCCAAGAGCAGCCCATACTGGATCAAGTTGCGAAACATGCGTGCAGACATCGACTGCCAGTGTATGTGCCTTGCACGCGGTTTGCCCGATTTTGCGCCCAAACATCGCACAACACGAACACAACCCGACGATCCTTCGTAGTGTGCGCGTGCAATTCGTCCAGTTTTCCCCTAGAATGAGACCAGATGCGCACGCAAGGGTGGACGGATTCATTCAATCGGCGTGCCAAATCTTTATAGGAGGTCCCCAATGCGTATCAATGTCATCGGCCTACACAACATCGAAGTCACCGATCCCATCCGCAATCATGCCGAAACCAAAGTCAAAAAGCTCGACAAGTTCAACGATCTCGTCCAGCAGATCGACATCAAGTTCTGGAAAGAGAACACGGCTAAGGAGTTGTTTTCGGTCGAAATCTCGGTCGATGTGGTCAATCACCCCGCTTTTCTTGCCAAAGCCGACGGGCATGATCTGTATTTGGTGATTGATGATGCGATTGCCAAAGTTGGTCGCCAGCTCAACGATCATCGCGAGAAGCTCAAAATCGAACATCGGTGAGTCCGTGGGGTGCTCCCGTGAAAAGCCCGTGAAAGGCCCATGAAAGGTCGGATGAAGCCCATCAAAGCCCCCCGCGGGCAAAGACCGGCAGCAAAGACCGGGGCAAAGACTCGGGCAAAGATATGCCGGGCTTGGTATGCTCGATGATGAGAACCCTCTGCGGGCGACAAGAGCCTTGGGCGACAATAGGATACCGACATGAAGCTGACCGAAATTATCCATCCAGATTCGATCATCACTCCGCTCAACTCCAACGACCGAGACGAGGTGATCGGCGAGCTCATTGATGTGCTCATCAAAGCCGGTGCTGCGCCCGCCTCGATCCGGAAAGACCTGATCGAGCGTGTCCTCGATCGAGAACGAAAGCACTCGACCGGGTTCGGGCGAGGCGTTGCAGTCCCTCATGTCAAACATCCGGATATCCAAGAGATCACCGTGGCGATCGGGATCAGCAACGAGGGGGTCGATTTCAACTCGCTCGACAAGCAGCCTGTCTATTCAGTCTTTCTGCTCCTGAGCCCGCAGAGCCGACCCGAAGAGCATCTTCAGGCGATGGAGATCATCTTCAAGAATCTCTCGAAGGATACTTTTCGCCGGGCTTTGCGCCAGGCAAGCTCACCTGGCGAGGTCTATCAGCTCCTCGACGACGCTGACAACCACCGACTCGGTGGATGACGAGCCGATCGGGCGAGCGTATTGCTTCTTCTTTCTCCTGCATCACATCTGCAAATCGGGGCGTCGGCTTGAGCAAAACCTGTTCATCCAAACTCAAGATCACCAATCGACAAGGGCTCCATGCGCGCCCTGCGATGGACTTCGCCCAGGCGGCGGGGGGCTTTGCATCCGATGTGCGTGTCCGAAGCGACGACGAGGACGCCGATGGCAAGTCGGTGATGGAACTGATGATGCTCGCAGCCACCCAAGGCACCGAGATCGAAGTCATCTGCATTGGCGATGATGCTGAAGCAGCGTTGGCACACCTTGCTTCGTTGGTCAAAAGAGGGTTCAACGAAGAAGACGAATAGAAAAACCGATAAGACAGGTGTCCCGCCTGTGCTACGCGATCGCTTTTACTCGCTCATCAACCCAAGCTCGGCGACCGCATCTTCACTGAGCCTCTGGATCGAAGCCCCCACCGAGCCGAGCCGATGTTCGAGTTGTTCGTATCCGCGATCAATGTGATACACCCGGTTGATGACCGTTGTACCCCGGGCAGCCAATGCTGCCAGGACCAATCCCGCCGAGGCCCGCAGATCACTGGCCATCACTGGCGCCCCGGTGAGTGCTTTGACCCCCGAGATCACAGCTGTCGTCCCGTGCCGATGGATCGAAGCGCCCATTCTGGTCAGCTCGGCGACATGGAGGAACCGTTCGGGGAAAATCTTCTCCGTAATCACCGAGTTCCCAGCAGCTAGGCACAGCAAAGCCATGAACTGGGCTTGCAGGTCTGTCGGGAAACCAGGGTGAGGCTGGGTCGTAATCTGTACGGGCCTGAGTGATTCAGAACCCGAAACGATGCAGGTTTGCCGGAGTGGGTCGATCGCAGTTCCTTGGTGGGCCGGGTCAATATGCACCCCGATTGCTTCGAGCCGATCGGTCGCCGACATCATTGCATCGAGCGGGCAGTTGGTCAGGGTCAGCGTCGAGTTGGTGATCGCAGCAGCACACATAAAGGTGCCCGCTTCGATCCGATCGGGGATGACGCAGTGGTCTATGCTGCTGAGGGTTTCGACGCCTTCGATGGTGATTCTGGGCGATCCTGCCCCGGTGATTTTCGCACCCATCCCGATGAGCATATTGGCCAGATCCACGATTTCGGGTTCGCAGGCGGCGCATTCGATGGTGGTGGTGCCTTGAGCGAGGGTTGCTGCCGACATGACATTGGCGGTGCCAAGCACCGTCGAGCCAAAGGGCCCGCCCAAAAACACAGTATCACCGATAAGCCGACCCGATTGTGGGACTCTGGCGACGATATCGCCGCCTTCGAGGGTGATGATTGCGCCCAATGCTTCGAGTCCGCGCAGGTGCAGATCGACCGGGCGCTGTCCGATGGCACATCCGCCGGGCATCGACACCCGTGCCTGCCCGCGCTTGGCGAGCATCGGCCCCAGCACACAGATGCTCGCCCGCATCGTCCGCACAATGTCATACCGGGCGTGGTGCTCAGTTTCATCAACAACCCGCAGGCGGGTCGTAGGGATGTTGTTTTCTCTCTCGGATTCGATCGCAACGCCCAGCTCGCCGAGCAGGCGGTGCATATTACGGATATCCGACAAATCGGGCACATCACGCAGGATCACCGGGTCATCGGTAAGCAGCGAAGCGGCCAACAAAGGAAGGGCAGCGTTCTTCGACCCGTTGACCCGTAGCGTACCTGCGAGTTTGCGCCCGCCTTCAATGACAAAGACATCCATGCCTGCTGTCCTCCTGAACAACTCGAATCTTGAAGAGTGTACCACAGCCAGGAGCGGTTTTCGGACCATATGACCCAGATGCACAGAGAAGGTATCGGCAGATGTCCCTGCCCAACTCGCAAATCAGTCATTTCCAACAACTTGGTGATTTCCCCACTCAAACCGAAGTTTTTGTCCAATCGATATAACCAGCAGAGGATCGCGCAATTCTCGCCTTGTGCAGTGGCATCACGGCGAGTGAAATGGATGTTCAAACATAGACACGCCCAAATCGTCCTCGTTGGACGAAAAGGGCAACCAACATGCAACCTGGGAGTGGGCTATGACCGCTGCTGACACACACATCCTCGAATCCGATGAATCGAACGATGCCAACCGCTTTATGCAAATACTCCTGATCGCGGCCATCGCCGCATCAGGGCTTTCGATGGTTTTCTCGATCGGTACCGCGGTGGCCTCCGCATCCGATCAACCCGCTACGAGCGTCGTAGCGGATCAGTAAGCGTTTATGCAACGGGGGGAGAGCAGCAAAACGCTGCAGGAGTTCACAATGAATCGTCAAACACATATACATCGTCATCTGAAACAAATTACCTGTGTGGGGGCGCTCATCGTGATGGCTGGGAGTATCGGGGTGATCCCCGTTGCCCATGCGGGCACAAACTCCGAGAATGAATCACAAGCAGATAACCTCCCCGATACGCTCGAGCTCGGGTGTGTTATCCGTGACTTCAAACCAAAAGCATGGGAAGGCGGACACCCTGACTTTGAATCCTTCGGCGGCACAACCACCGTAGGACTCGTCGCTGAATACCTCAGTGAAGACAGAAAACCCGTCTCCTCAGGTGACCTGCGAGGCATGAAAATCAGTGCCGAGTTCAAAGACAGCCAAGGACGCAACATCAACCCCGCAATGTATGACCCAGACCGAGGCGATAGGGCCGGGTCACTCTCTACAGGAAGCTCAGGAAATGGATTCACATCGGCGGAGCGATTCGACCAGTGGTATCGCGATGTCCCAGGGGTGAATCTTTCAAAGAGCATCCAGCTTACCCTTACACGGGTCGAAGGAACCGATCGCTATGTCTTCGATAGTGCCACCGATCAGGTGCACGGATCATACGGATTCTTCCCAATCAATGGCGACCTCTACGGCGACTTCCGCAGCAACCGAAACTACCACTTCACAACCGAAATCAATACCCAGTTCACATACCACCGCGACACCGGACAGGTCTTTAAGTTCACCGGCGACGATGATGTCTGGGTGTTTATTGACGGGCGATTGGTCGTTGATCTCGGTGGATTGCACCCCAAACGAGAGCAGTTCCTTGATCTCGATCGCCTTGATTGGCTCCAGGATGGCAAAACACACACGCTTGATATCTTCCACGCTGAACGCCGATACAGCGGCTCAAACTTCCGCATCGAAACCACCCTCCAGCTTCGTGCCGTCGAACTGCCCCCAACGGCAGCCATCTACGACTGAGTAACCCGCAAACAAGTAACGACGCATGTTGGTGTTGGTGTGAGGCCGATCCGTCGAAAACGGGTCGGCCTCCCCTTTTTTGAACACCCCGCCGACAACACTCGACGACACTCAATAATGCCGACGGCTGCGATACCGTGGACGCCGCCCATGGTCGTACCCATTGCCTGATGGGACGCTCGGGTAGTTGTATCGGTTTGCGTTTGGACTTGCATAGAAGGTGCGGTAGTGGTCGAGCGATGGACGCTGTTGCTCGGGCCAACCCATCCACCCGGCGGTGGGGTCATTGGTACGGATGTTGAGCGAGGCGTCGCGCCGATTGTATTCGGGTGCCGATCGGGGCGCGTAGGCAAAGTATTGGGCGTCGGCTTGGACCGGCGAAACAATGACCGCGCCGCTCGAACCCGCATTGCCCGCAGCGAGCCTGGCTGGTGGTGTCCACTGCCAATCACCAGCTGCGCCATATCGCCCTGTGCCACAGCCTGAGACCAGAACAAGGAGAAGACCCGTCGCCAGGATACCGATCATGCTCTTTGGTTGTCCATTCATACTTCTAGACGACCACACCCTGGGCACCCCTGCCACCATTCTGCCGGTTTGATGGGGATATTCACCTGTTGACGAAGAGAATGGATGTGCGAGGGGTTGTTATCGGATTGCCAAGTATGGCACCTGGAAGGGATCACTCAAGTCCAAAGAACCGATCGAGCCGATCGCGGGCTTCTTCGAGTCGCTGGCGCTCGACGCCTTGGGCGATCGCCAGCGCGATCCGGCCGGGTGCTCCGGGCTCACGATATCCGGGCGCGTTGAGCCCATCGAGGATCAGGTCCGTCCCGGCGCTGAGCGCCAAAGCGGCCGATTCACCTTCGCCGAACTGTGTGCAGATTGCGCGCATATCGAGCGAGTCGGTGATGATGACGCCTGCGAACCCGAGCCCATCGCGGAGCTGGTCAGTCGTGTGTTTTTTCGAGAGCGACGCAGGGAAGGACTCGTCGATGCCGGTGTGCATCAGATGCCCGCTCATCACCGCGATCGAGTTTTCGTAGCGATCAATCAGCCGTTTGAAGATGTCGGCTTCGTCTTGGGTGTGGGTCTTGGTGATGTCGCACACACCCAGATGCGAATCGAGCAAGGCCGACCCGTGCCCGGGGTAGTGCTTGATGCAGCAGCGCACCCCGAATCGGTGGTGCGCATCGACCACAATGTGCGCACAACGGGCGACTTGTTCGACCGATTCGCCAAACGATCGGGCCTTCTCTGCGATGATCGGCGAGCTGGGTTCGATCGCCAGATCAACACAAGGCCCAAAGTTGAGATCAATCCCCAGCGTGCTCAGCTGCTTGGCCTGCCGATCGGCGTATTGAATCTGGTCCATCTCGACGAGCTGGGCGAACTCGGCAGCGCTGATGGTGGGCAGGAACCCGTTGTGTGCATCGAGCCGGGCGACCTGCCCGCCCTCTTGGTCGATCGCGATGACCAAATCCGTTCCAAGCTCGTTGCGGAGCTCTTCGATGAGCTTGGCGAGTTGTTTGGGCGAGTGGATATTTCGCTGGCGATTGGCAGCGATGTCGTGATCGAAGAGGATCACGCCTCGCACGCAGGCCGCTTTGAGTTCTGCGATATCTTCGCGGGTGTCTGGATCATTGAGCGACCCGCCTCGGAATCCGAGCATCAGGGTTGACCCAACGAGCTGGGCCATGCCTTTGTCTTTCAGGCGATTCTTCATGCCTGATCTCCAATCACTCGTCCAAGATGCCCGTCCGCTTCATCGAGCAGCTTGCAGGCTTGGTCATAGGACACGCTCTGCGTGTGCATGACGATCGCGGGCTTGACCAGATTGTTGGCCTGCTCCAAAAGCACGAAGGCCCGGTCTCGATCGACGCCTGTGATCTGCGAGATGATCCGGGCTGCGCGATCTTTGAGTTTGTCGTTGGTGGCCCGCAGATCGACCATCATGTTGGAATAGGTCTTGCCGATCCCGATCATGGCAGCTGTGGAGATCATGTTGAGGGCCATTTTGGTGGCTGTCCCCGCCTTCATGCGCGTCGAGCCGGTGAGGACTTCGGGGCCGGTTTCGATGGCGATCAATACATCGCACCAATCGGGGTGAACAATGGGCGTGCAGGTGAGCAGCCCGGTCTTGGAGCCTTTGGATTTGGCATATTCGACCCCGCCGAGCACATAAGGCGTCGTCCCGCCCGCTGCGATGCCCAGCACCACATCGAACTCGTTGAGCTCGAGCGCATCGAGCTCATCATGGGCACCCGATCGGATATCTTCTTTGGATTCGGATGATCGGCGGAGCGAGCGATCGCCGCCTGCGATGATGCCGACGATGGTTTCTGGATCGGTCTGAAAGGTCGGCGGACATTCCGAAGCGTCGAGTACGCCGAGCCTGCCGCTGGTTCCGGCGCCGAGGTAGATCAGCCGACCGTCATGATTGAGGGCGTCGATGACCAGATCGGTCAACGCTGCGATCGGTTCGAGCTGAGCCCGCACCGCTTGGGCGATGCTCTGGTCTTCATCATTGATGATCCCCAGGCAATCGAGCGTCGAACACCCATCGAGCCCGGCGGATCGGGCGTTGGGTTGCTCGGTGAGCAGGTGCCCACGATCAGGCGGGGGCGAACCTAGGGCAGAACTCAGGGCCGATTTGGACGGATTGGTGGGGGCTTGCTCGCTCAAACGCACCCGAGAGGGCTCGAACCTCCGACCTATGGTTTAGGAAACCATTGCTCTATCCAGCTGAGCTACGGATGCTTATTGTGCACCAAGCCTAGGACCAAATCTCGGGCTGAGCGAGCGATGCCTATGATCTGTGCCCTTCAAATCTGCCCGTCGGCAGGGTGATCGGGACGGAGATTTCACGATGAAAGCAGGAATTGTTGGGCTTCCCAATGTTGGCAAATCAACCCTCTTCAACGCGCTGACCAACGCGGGCGCGCTGGCTGCCAACTACCCCTTCGCCACGATCGACCCCAACATCGGCGTCGTCCCCATCCCCGATCCGCGCCTGGGCATCATCCAAGAGCACATCAAGACCCAGAAGGTCATCCCGGCAGCCCTCGAACTTGTCGATATCGCCGGGCTCGTCCGCGGGGCATCGACCGGCGAGGGCAAGGGCAACGCCTTCCTCGGACACATCAAAGATGTCGATGCGATTATTCAGGTCGTCCGGTGCTTCGAAAAAGCACCCGGAGGCGAGGACATCACCCATGTCGATGGGTCGGTCGATCCATTGAGAGACATCGAAACCATCGAACTCGAACTGATCCTCGCGGATATCCAGAAGATCGAGAACGCAGCGAGTAAAGCCAAGCGCAACGCCAAAGGCGGCGACCGCGACGCCGTCGCCCGCATGAAGGTCATCGAGCTGCTCGAACCAGTTCTCGAAGCCCAGAAGCCGGCGCGATCACTCGAACTCACCGATCCCGATCTCATCAAAGCCCTCGACATGCTCGGGCTTTTGACGGTCAAACCGATCTTGTATATCGCCAATGTCTCCGACGATGATCCCAACGGCAAGGGCGCACTGGCCCAGCAGGTCCGCGACTATGCCCAATCGGTCGATGCGGTGATGGTGCCGGTCTGTGCCCGGATCGAATCCGAGCTCTCGGAACTCGACGAAGAGGACAAGCTCGAGATGCTCGCGGATATGGGCATGGACGAGCCCGCTTTGGGCAAGCTCGCCCGGGCAGCCTACAAGCTCCTGGGCTATCAATCCTACTACACGGCAGGCGAAAAGGAGATTCGCGCGTGGACTGTCCCCATCGGGTGCAAAGCCCCGCAGGCTGCCGGCGTGATCCACACCGATTTCGAGAAGGGTTTCATCCGCGTCGAATGCTACTCGGTCGATGATCTGGTTGAATACAAGAGCGAGAAGGCGATCAAGGAAGCGGGCAAGATGCGCATCGAAGGCAAGGGCTATGTAATGCACGATGCCGATGTGTGCAACTTCTTGTTCAGCTCATAAAAGATATTGAAATTTGTTGCTATTCGCCTTGACACGCGTGGTGGGGGGGGGTAGTGTCGAATATGAAAAGGAGAATACTATGCGAAAAAGTTTAGTTTTAGTTGGTGCGTGTGGGGTTGCGGTATTTGCGATCACAATGTTTGCGGCAAGTCAGGCGTTGGCTCAGACCGGCGGGCCAGCACCCTCACCTGTATATACATGCGATTATTGTCACCCAAATTACCCTAATATCTGTAGTAGCAGGATGTGTTCTGAGCAGGATGAAGATGGCTATTTCTACTGTGGTTGCCTGGGAGAACACGGAATAAATAGCAATGGTCAGCCTTGGGCAAAGCCAGTGTGTGGATATCATCCAGATGATTGCTCGGAATAAACATGAATCGTAAATTATCATTTTCTCTGGCGGCGGGCATAGCGATTTTTGGCATTGTCTTTTTGGCAACCAGATTCAGTTCACGCTTACGCTCACACAAGCCAAGTCAAAACACTGGATATGTGAACGAGATCGGTGTCGCCGAGCTCGACTCGATCGAATATTTCATCGAGCCGAGTTCTCCCGATGAAGGCGCGCAAGTCGCAGAACAACTCGCAAAACGGGCGTTCTCCACTATTCAGCAAGTCGGTGAGCAATCGCTCCCCAATGAGGGGCAGCTCCGACAACTGCTCATTGATCGCATCAAGCTCATGTTTAATCCTGAGTACGATGTGTTTGTCAATCAAGTCGGGGACCTGCTCGGGCGCGACGGGCACGAGGCGCTCCGGGGCACCATGTTCGAGGACGAAAAGCTCTGGTATATCTTCACGAATACATACAAATATGCGGGTGTGGCGATTGATGCAACTCGCGCGACTCTCGATTTGGGAAGCGTCACGATGGGCGTAGGCCTATGGGGCGGGCAGCAAACTACATTTGGCGACCCTGGCGTCTACGGCTCCAACGCGCTCGTTGAGAATGGTGCCACAGTGTTTAGCGTTGGGATCCCGGTCATGCTCCCGCCAGAGAACACGCCCGAGGCGAAGATTATGGTGGTGTACGCGACGCTGAGCTTTGTCTTTGATAAATCTCGGGGCAAATGGATCCCCCATCGGACCGCTGTATATGACCCAACAGGGACCCTCGGGGCCCTCCCATCCCTGTGGATGTGAGTATGGTGTTCACTCGTCTATCGAGGAATCCGCGAGCGTTTACGCTGATCGAGCTGCTCGTTTCGATCGGGATTATCTCAATACTCATCGGGCTCCTGCTGCCGGCGCTCAGCGGCGCGAAAATCCGTGCCAGCGAGGTCAAGGTGCTCAGTGAGCTTCGCCAGATCGGGGTCTCGATGCAGTTGTATGTTGAAGACGCTGGCGGCTTGTATCCATACTTCCCGCCCAATACGCCACACTTCATCGGCCCGCCTGAGGATCCGCTCGGGGTTATCTATGTCGGTGACGATGATCCGTGGAGCATGTCATACTTCTGGGTCACACTTATGCACCGGGTTGCACCATGGCAAGAGCACTACGCAAGTTGGACCGGGGTAGGGCGTGAGTCGGGGAGACTTCCGTGGCTGTCCGCCGATGTAGATAATCGATGGCTCCCTCCGGGATATGTGATGAGCAACTCATTCGTTGCCTCGCCTGGTACCTGGAGTGACAATGGTGTTGCCCGCATTCAGTCTATACGAGCGGGTCAGGTGCGATACCCGAGCGCGAAGGTCATATTTTACGACGGTGCGAGGGCGTACCTCATATGGGCGGATAGAGATCAGTATACCCGTGGTGTCCTTCTTTCGGACGGCTCCGCTCGTGGCGTGCTCGATGCGGACGCGGCTACACCGGTTCAGAATCGGCTCAAGAAGGGCACACCGAATATTTATCACGACACCCCAATGGGGGTCGAGGGACGCGATTTCTAACTTTGCGAATACACAGGCGGGATGCCTGTGCTAGGCCGTGTCTGATGGCTCTCTTTCCCGGTGGCCCGGCTCGCCGAGCCGGGTCTTCTTATCTAGGTAAAGCAAACAAAAAGAACCCGGCTCGGCGAGCCGGGCCACCGAAGATGATCTCTTCGAGCCATCAGACACGGCTTAGGCTAGAAATGAAAAAAGCCCGAAGCATCTGCTCCGGGCTTTTCTATTTTGAATGAGCTGTCGATCAATCATTCGATCGCATCTTGGCGAGCAGCCGAAGGATCTCGATGTAGAGCCAGACGAGCGTAATCATCAAGCCCCATGCGCCGACCCATTCCATGTACTTGGGGGCCCCGGCCTTGACGCCTTCGTCGATGTATTGGAAATCGAGGATCAGGAACATGCTCGCGAGCCCGATGACGAGCACGCTGAAGCCGATGCCCATTGGGCCAGTGTCGGCAAATCCGTTCCAGATTTGCACGCCGAAGAGCCCCAAGATGAACAACGCGAGGACATAGAACACCAAGCCCATCAGCGCGGTCATCATGATTTTTTGGAACAATGGGCCAACTCGTAAAATACCCGTTGCGTATCCAAAGAGCATCGCGCCCGCCACGCCAAAGGTCGCTACGGCTGCCTGAATGGCGAGCATCACGGTCGGATTGGTCGTGGTGCCAGGCTCGATTGGGATGAACTGCATCGGGATGACGAAAGTGGCCAGCCCAACAAAGGCGCCTTCGAGGGCCGCGTGGATCGGGGCGATGATCGGGGCGAGGGTGGGTTTGCGGTAGATGACCAGCGAGACGACGATCCCGCCGACCAATGTGCCGATCATCACGGGCATCGCCCATCCGGGCATCCCATTGCCCATAGCCCATGTGGCGTTGAGGTTCTGCCAGACCAGAATCCCGACGACAGCGACAATCGAGAGCAGGATGCTCGTCGCGGTGACGGTGCCTCCGATGGTCATGACGCTCGCTTTTTCAGTCCCGAACGCCTGCTCGGTCTGCAGCACGCTCATGGCCGGGTTTCGTGATTGTAAAATACTCATGTTCAATCTCCAAAGGCTGGTTGGTTCAGCAGGTAGTATACTGGTCTCATTGTTCTTGGGTTCATCGGCGATTTGATTTTATCGACTCGCATTTCGGTGGCCCGGCTCGCCGAGCCGGGTTCTCTTTGATTTCTCAAGCCCCAGAAGACCCGGCTCGGCGAGCCGGGCTACCGGCTTTGACCCCGGCTCGGCGAGCCGGGCCACCGAGAATCAGATCTGATCCATCGTGTAGTTGGGCGATTCTTTGGTGATCTTGATGTCGTGGGGGTGGTTCTCGACGACCGTCGCGCCCGAGACCCGCACAAACCGGGCATCAGCCCGGAAGTCGTCGATCGTCGGGCACCCGCAGTATCCCATCGCCGAGCGGAGCCCGCCGACGAGCTGGTAGGTGAACTCGGCCAATGACCCGCGATAGGCGACCAAACCTTCGACCCCTTCGGGCACGAATTTTTGTGGCCCTTTGGTCAGGGAGCCGAGTTTGTCCGCCTGGCGGTATCGGTCGGCTGAGCCGTTGTTCATTGCGCCCTCTGAGCCCATGCCTCGGTAGCTCTTGAACCGCCGACCGCCTGAGATCACCAGCTCGCCCGGCGATTCATCAAGCCCGGCGAAGAGCGACCCCATCATCACGCAATGGGCACCAGCGGCGATGGCTTTGGCGATATCGCCGGAGAGCCGAATCCCGCCGTCGGCGATGATGGTGATGTCCGAGCCGATGGATTTCAATCCCTCGACCGCGTTCATGATGGCTGTCACCTGAGGCATCCCGACGCCGGTGACGACGCGGGTGGTACAGATCGACCCGGGACCAATCCCCACCTTGATCGCATCGGCCCCGGCCTGGGCCAAGGCGATCGCCGCTTCGCCCGTGGCGATGTTGCCTGCGATGACGCCGATGCCGTATTTGGATTTGATCTCTTTCACCGCTTCGATCACCGCTCCGGAATGCCCATGGGCGGTATCGACAACGATCACATCGACCTCGGCTGCGATCAACGCCTCGACACGATCCATCTGGTTGGGTCCGACGGCTGCCCCGACACGCAATCTTCCGCGATCATCCACACAGGCGTTGGGAAACTGGGATTGGCGCTCGATATCGCGCATGGTGATGAGCCCGGCGAGGTTGCCCGCGCCGTCTTCGAGGAGGAGTTTTTCGACCTTGAGCTGATTGAGGATCCCCTCTGCCTGGGCTAGGGTGGTGCCTGCGGGGGCGGTGACGAGCTGTTCGCTGGTCATGATTTCGCGGATGGGGGTGTTCATATCGTGGGCGAACTTGAGATCGCGCCGTGTGAGGATGCCGACGAGTCGCCCTTTGGAGCGCAGATCGGTTGAGCCGTTCTCGGTGATGGGGAACCCGGAGACATTGTGCTCGAGCATCAGGTCGATGGCCCGTTCGACCGCATCGTCTGGGCCCAGGGTGATCGGGTCGGTGATGACGCCGTTGGCGCTGCGCTTGACCTTGATGACCTCGCGGGCCTGGGCTTCGATGGGGAGGTTTTTGTGGATGATCCCGATCCCGCCCTCTTGGGCGAGCCCGATGGCCAGCTCGGATTCGGTGACGGTGTCCATCGGGGCCGAGACCATCGGGATATTGAGGGTGATGTCTTTGGTCAGGCGCGTCGAGGTGCTGGCCGTTGCGGGCATGACATTGGACGCCTGGGGGATCAAGAGCACATCATCGAAGGTGATCCCTTCCATGACGATTTTCGATGAAACAACAGCAGCAGCCGATTTTGGGGTGGTCTCCATGGGAGAGTATCCCATGCTGATGGTGCTGTGTCTACTCGGGGGGTTGATCTGTCTATCCTCTTTATACAATGCCGACACATTCTCACAAAATTCAGTCCGATACGCTCCCGATCTGCTCCGCGAGCTTCCGCGCAGGCAAGCCTGTCGATCCCCAGAAGCTGGGCTTTGACAGCGAGTGGGTGCTGCCCGATGGGCTTGGCGGGTTTGCGATGGGGTCGATCGCGGGCGTGGGGATGCGCCGGTATCATGGGCTTTTGTGTGTTTCGCTGAGCCCCCCGGTCTGCCGGGTGATGCTTTTGAATGCCTTGGATGAATCCATCCACATCCCCGGCGGCGGGCATTGCGGGTGCGATCTCGATGTCCGGCTCAGCGGATTCCAGTTCGCCGACCAGGACCCGCTGATCGAGCACCCATACCTCACCGAGTTCACCAAATCGGCGGATTCATGCCAATGGCTCTACTCGATCCCAACGCAGATCGGACGGGTGCAGATCCGCAAGACCCTGAGCATCGCTGATGGTGGTGGGGGGTGTCGAGTCGAGTATGCGATCGAATCGGGGATCACGAGCGATGATGAGATCGCCATCGAGATCCGCCCATTGGTGTCGATGCGCGATTTCCATCAGCTCAACGCCCCCGGCACGGTGCAGATCGACGATTTTCGTACCGAATCGACCCAAGTGAGCACCACGATCATCCGCGATGGGTTCGACTCCGAGCTGGCGGTGGGCGGGATCGGGTTTGACTGGCATGAATCGGCGAGCATCTGGCGGAATGTGCGGTATTGCCACGAGACCGATCGCGGGCAGGATGATCTCGAAGACCTGTACAACCCCGGCGTCTTTCGCACCAAGGTCCCGAGCAGATCGACCAAGGTGCTGAGCATCGAAGCCGGTCGCCCGGCTCGCCGAACCGGGTTCAAAGCCGGTGGCCCGGTTCGCCGAACCGGGTTCTTGGATTCTCAAAGAAAGACCCCGCTCGGCGAGCCGGGCCACCGGGATGGTTCGATCACCAAGCACACCCGCATCCGATCAGCCATCGACCATGCCCTTGAAGCTGCAGGCAACCCGACCGACCCGACCCTCCGCGATGCGATCGCCAAACTGGCCCAGGCTTCGGATGATTTTATTGTCAAGCGGGCAACCGATACAGGCGATTCGGTCTCGGTGCTTGCGGGGTATCCGTGGTTCTCGGATTGGGGGCGCGACACGATGATCGCCCTGCCCGGGCTGATGCTCACGACCGGGCGGTATGACCAAGCCCTCCAGACCTTGCACACCTTCGCTGGCGCGATCGAGCACGGGTTGATCCCCAATCGGTTCGATGATGCGGGGGGCGCATCGCACTACAACACGGTCGATGCGTCGCTGTGGTTTATCCATGCGTGCTGGCAGTGGGCGCAGGCGACGGGAAAAGCACTCGATCAAGGGTTGATCGACGCGTGCGATGCGATCATTGATGCGTATATCGCGGGCACGATCAACCACATCGGGCTCGACGAAGACGATGGATTGGTCTTCGCAGGCGATGCCAACACCCAGCTCACCTGGATGGATGCGCTCCGCGACGGCGTGGCCTTCACCCCTCGCCATGGCAAAGCCATCGAGATCAATGCGCTCTGGATCAATGCGCTCGAAGCGCGGGCGATGATGGATGACTCACGCGATGAGCTGACCAATCGGGCAACGCAGGCCAGAGAATCCATCATCAAGCGCATGGCCCAAGGCCCGGGCGGCGGGCTCGTCGATTGCATCACCCGCGAGCACGCTGTGCGCCATTCGCGCTGGATCAGCTCGGACGAGCTGCGTCCGAATCAGATTTTTGCGCTGAGCCTGCCGATGGTGAACCTGCCCGATGCGATCCAGAAGCGATCATTGGCAGCGGTGACAGGGGCCCTGCTTACGCCGGTGGGGTTGCGGACGCTCGATCCGGGGAATCCCAACTACTGCCCGCACTACACCGGTTCGATGACCGATCGTGACCGTGCTTACCACAACGGCACCGCCTGGCCTTGGCTCTTGGGCCCGTACTGCGAAGCGATGCTCCGGGTGAAGAGCTTTGATGTCGATTCACGCAAAGGCGTCCAAGCGATCATGCTCGGGCTGGTATCGAAGATGGATTCGGATGCAGCGGGGCAGCTCTTCGAGATTTACGATGCGGAACCAACCAATGGGCGATATCGCCCCCAAGGGTGCATGGCCCAGGCGTGGTCGGTGTCCGAAGCGTTGCGGGTGTTGGTGCTGAGTTGCCGATCGTGAAGGTGAGACTCAGGCTTCTTTGTCAGGCGATGCGCTGATGAGCTTGGCACCATCTTCGGGGGTCATTGAGCCTTCTGCGATGTAGGCCGCGATCTCGCGTCGAGAGGTTTCCCGTTCACGATTGAGAGCGATATTTTTCATTGTTGTCAGGAGGATCGCCACGATCGCGACGAGTGCGCTGCCGCCGAAGATCAGCAGGAGTGCCAATGAATCTTCATTGCGGATCAAGTTGCTCAATAGGCTGTCCATGTCGAGGTTCCCTTCGGGTGTGTCTGTGCGTGGGTTCGAGAGATCACCCGCAGCCGCAGCTGCCGTTGTTTTGTTTGGACGATGCGAGGAGTTTTTCGCCTTGCTCGGGGGTCATGGATCCTTCGGCGATGTACGCCGCGATCTCGCGTCGGGTGCGTTCGCTGGCGAGCCGGGCGATCAATCGGGTGAAGGCCTTGACAATCGACATGATGGTGACAGCGGTGAAGATGATGATGAGGATCAATACTTCTTCCTGCCGAGCGATTTGTTGGAGGATGTCTTCCATGTTGCTTATCTCCTGCAGCGGGATGCTGGTAATTCTCCCGCGATTCGTTTGTTGGGAGGTACCCGCTTTCGATTTCAGTATCCCCGCCTTTGCGTTTGATTTTACCAGAATTCGAGGATTCAGGATGCAAAATCGGGCTATTGAGCCTCAATCGTGGGTTTTGATGGTGGTGTTGTTTTCCAACCCGTCCCACATTCTGGGCAGCGCAGGGCATCGGGTGTGCCCGACATGTCGTAGGAGCACACGCCGCAATGCCCGCTGTACCAGGTCTTGCGTCGCTTGGCCAGGATCGGGAGGAACACCGCCGGGCCCAGGGCGAAGATGCCGATGAACCCGCAGATGGTCAGTGCCCAGTAAGTCCCTGCCCAGCAATAACAGCTCGTCTTTCGGCGGACCATCACATCGAGGGGGATCAGCAAGGCGATTTCGATGATGGTGCCGATGAAGAGCTTCTTTGAGAGCCGAGCGAGGACATCTTCTTTGCG
>WFPK01000020.1 GCA_015487555.1 Phycisphaerales bacterium | reverse complement strand
TCCCTTGCCCCTTCGCCACCCCTTCGCCACCCATCCGCCAGCACCTACGCGAGCCCCTGATTACTGACCACAACGGACCACATACGAAATGAGCACAAAAAAGCCGAGCTGGGGGGGACATCCCAGCTCGGCATCAGAGTTGTCGCCAGTCATCCACCTCGGCGACAACCTCGGGTCGGGGCATCCTCTCTCCCCTCGACACACCCGACCCATTTCATATCTTGGAGCTCTCCGCTCAAACTGCACACACGGATCGCACCCAAGAACCAACCCGGCCATATCCGCTTGCACACACACAGCATTGGCCGAGTCGCATGAACCCATCCCTCATGAATCCATTCCTACATGAATCCATTCCTACATGAATCCATCCCTCATGAACCCATTCTTCCCCCCGCCTCCCTCTCGGATCAAATAGCGATGCCAACTCCTTTGCGTAAATCACTCACCCGCAAAGAATGCAAGATCAGAAAACCTACCCACCCGGCGTCGGACTCGCTCCTCAAACTCAGTGAACTCGTCGGCTCCGGGGACGCAGAACCGACGCGCAAGGTACATCCGATGAGATACCACTCTGGATCGCACTCACAGGGGCAATATCAGCGATTGGAGTACCTGCTATTGACTTCTACACCGAACTGCGATTGCCAAAGAAAGAAAACAAAGGCAATGCCCAAACAAACGAGCAAACACGCAACTCATACCTGACCAGATAAGGTCACACCCCCATACGCACATCCTCATCGCCCGGTTTCAGACTCCATTAGATTCTTCTTGGAATTATGCGATTCCGCCGAGATTCCGCGGAAAATATGCCCGTCCTCTCCCTTTCCCCCACCCTCCTTCCACCACGCTCTGGCGACTCGCCTGAAACACCTTTATATACGAAAGATTATCGAACCTTCAAATCCACTGGTTCTCTATCTGTTCATGCGGTACGCTCTGCCCGGCGGGCCACGATCCAAGTTATCAGAATCATATTCTGCCGCCGTTTCTTCCATCATGCACCACATTCCAAAGGGGACCTCATGCATACGCACAACCGACTCACAGCTTCCGTCACCATCGCACTCACCGCCTCACTCGCATCGGCAGACATCACCGGCGTCTACCAAGACCGAGACCTCTTCAACAACAACATCGGAGCCGTCATCATCGAAGACTTCGAATCAGAAGCTGTAGGATCGTTTGCAACCCCCACCATCTTCGACTCCGGGCTCGGCGTCGACTTCGCCGACGGCGGCGTCTCGACCTACATCGACTTCGCAGAAAACTACGGCTTCGAAAACTCAACACCCGGAGGCCAAAACTACATGGCATTCGGAAACGATGGCGATATCGGAAACTACACCGTCGAATACACCTTTGAAACCTCCATCCGAGAGTTCGGATTCGAAATCTCAGGATTCCAACCAAGCGTCTCCGATCAAGACCTCAACTTCGTCCTCATGGCCAACGGCCAAATCCTCTACGAGCTCTCCATCTCCACACCAAATGATTTCTCCATCCAGTTCTTTGGGCTCATCACCAACACCAACTTCGATACCGTTCGTGTCACCATCGGCGAACTTGGCGCAAACGACGCCGACTATGTTGCTTTCGATGATGTCACCTTCTCCGTGCCCACACCCTCCACCGCTGCACTCCTCGCCTTGGGCGCACTGGCAACCACCCGCCGAAGACGATAACCACACACCAGAACAGCGACAAGGTGAATAAAAAAGAATACCCCGGGCATCAACCGCCCGGGGTGTTTTCGTTCCATCACCATGCACCTGGCCCTACGCCGCGTGCTCAGGCTCGCCTTTGGTAAAAGTAAAACTCGACCCGCTCGCATCGACAATCACCCGATCGCCCGATTCAAACTCGCCAGACAAAATCCGGCTCGCCAGCGGGTTCTCAATCCGGCGCTGAATCGTCCGCGCCAAAGGCCTGGCACCATACGCCGGGTCATACCCCTCAGCGATCAGCTGCTCATGGGCTGCGTCGGTAAACTCGGCTGCGATCCCACGAGCTGCCAGCCGATCACGCAGCGATCCAAGGAGAATATCAGCAATCCCAATAAGCGTCTCCTTGCCGAGCTGATGGAACACAACCGTCTCATCAATCCGGTTGAGCAACTCAGGACGGAAGAACTGCTCACGCATCCCCACATCGAGATTCACATTCATCTTCCCGGTCTCAAGATCAGGCTTCATCCCCTGGGCATCAAGATCAGCACCAGGACCGCGACGGATCAGGTCGCGCACCGCTGCCTCGATCTCCCAGTCCTCGGCCCCGTGCTCGGCCATCTGCAAAATCTTCTGGCTGCCGATGTTGCTCGTCATCACCACGATCGTGTTCTTGAAATCCACCGTCCGTCCCTGCCCATCGGTCAAGCGCCCATCATCGAGCAGCTGCAACAGCACATTGAACACATCCGGGTGCGCCTTCTCGATCTCATCGAGCAGAATCACCGCATAAGGCCTTCTGCGCACCGCCTCAGTGAGCGCCCCGCCCTCTTCGTACCCGACATACCCCGGAGGCGCGCCGATGAGTCGGCTCACCGCGTGCTTCTCCATGTATTCGCTCATATCAATCCGCACCAGCGCATCTTCGGTATCGAACAAGAACTCCGCCAGCGCCTTGCAGGTCTCGGTCTTGCCCACACCGGTGGGCCCGAGGAACAAGAAACTCCCGATCGGCTTGGTCGGATCACCAAGCCCGGCCCGTGATCGTCGAACCGCATCGGCCACCGCGGTGAGGGCATCGTCCTGTCCCACCACGCGGGCTTTGAGATGTGCCTCCATCTGCACCAACTTGTCGCGTTCGGATTCGATCAAACGGGACACCGGAATCCCGGTCCATCTTCCGACAATCCGCGCGACCGATTCAGGATCAACCTCTTCCTTAATCAGCAACTCACCCGAAGCAGCCCGCGCATCAATATCCGCCTCAGCCTCTTCAAGCTGTTTCTCAAGCTCAACAAGATCGCCATACTGAATCCGCGCAGCCCGCTCAAGATCGCCGACCCGCTGGGCCTGCTCGAGCTCGACGCGTTTGTGCTCGATATTGCCCTTGATTTCGCGGACTCGATCAAGGTCGCGTTTTTCTTCTTCCCACCGCGCGCTGAGCGCATTGTTCTTCTCACGAAGCTCTGCGAGCTCTTCTTCGACCCGATCAATCTCCTTCTTGGTCGGATGGGTATCCTGCCCGTCTTTTCCCGAATCCTCAAGCTTCAATGCTTCGCGCTCAATCTCGAGCTGCATGATCTTTCGCCGAAGCTCATCGAGCTCGGTGGGCATCGAATCAATCTCCATCCGCAACGCGCTGGCAGCCTCATCAATCAGGTCAATCGCCTTATCAGGCAAGAACCGCTCGGTAATATACCGATCGCTCAGACTCGCTGCAGCCAGAATCGCCCCGTCCTGAATCCGCACCCCATGATGCGTCTCGTACCGATCCTTGAGTCCACGCAGAATTGCCACGGTCTCTTCCACACTGGGCGCCTCGACGAGCACCTTCTGGAATCGGCGCTCAAACGCTGCATCCTTCTCGATATGCTTGCGATACTCATCGAGCGTCGTCGCCCCGATTGCGCGCAATCCGCCCCGCGCCAGCGCAGGCTTGAGCAGGTTCCCCGCGCTCACCGCACCCTCGGCAGCCCCGGCGCCCAAAATCGTGTGCAGCTCATCAATAAACAGAATCACCTGCCCATCGGAACCTTCAACCTCGCGCAGCACCGCCTTGAGCCGATCCTCGAACTCCCCGCGATATTTCGCGCCAGCGAGCAGCAGCCCCACATCGAGGGCAATGATCCGCTTATCACTCATGCCGCTGGGGCAATCGCCGTTGACAATCCGCAGCGCGATCCCTTCAACAATCGCCGTCTTCCCCACGCCGGGCTCGCCGATCAACACTGGATTGTTTTTCGTGCGCCGCGAGAGCACCTGCATACAGCGCCGAATCTCCTCGTCGCGTCCGATCACCGGATCAATCTTGCCCTCACGCGCCCGGTCCGTCAGATCAATCCCATACTTCTTGAGTGACTCGAACGAACCCTCTGCATTGGGATCGGTGATATTCGTTACCCCCGAAGCCTTGCGGATCTCTTCGATCGCCGATTTGACCGCTTTGGTATCGACATTGTGCACCTTGAGCACCTCGCCGGCGCTGCCTCCGATCTCGGTGAGCGCAATGAGCAAATGCTCGCATGAGATAAACTGATCGCCCATCGCCGATGCTGCCGCGTCGGCCTTGCCCAGAATCTCCATGATCTCGCGTCCACTCGATCCAGCGCCCGACGAAGTCTTGGGCAGCCGACCGAGCTCAGATTTGACTATCTGAGCCATCTGCGCCACCGGCGCCCCGATCTTGTTCAAAATCGCTGCTGCAGGCCCATTGGCATCCTCCATCAACGCATCGAGCACATGAAGCCCCCCCACCTCCGGGTTCGATGCCCCCATCGAAACCTGCTGGGCTTTGGCGAGCGCCTCTTGAGCGAGCGTGGTCAGTTTATCCATCGACATAGCATGGCCTCCTTTTCTGTTTATACACAAGAACCCGTGCAATCTGCGCGCCAGAACCACCACGACCAATTCATCACCCAAACCAACGATCTGCCCCTAAAATGGCGGCTCACCCCTTCAAATCCGCCACTCTGGCAGCCCAATGGGCAATGGGCTTTATGCTCGTGCCCCCTGCCTTGTGCCTCTCCCGTCTTACTCCTCCCCTGTCTTGCTCCTCCCTGCGCCCCCGCAGGGAGGTGCAAGCCCAATCTCTCCCCCCTTCCCTAATTAAAAAACCGCTGCCCATCGCAGTCGGTGTCAGCGTCCGAAACCCTGAAGAACAGGGGGGGGCCTCGAGCCCGATCCCGACCTTCCACTCGCAGGAGGCCTGGTCTTCGCCTGGCGTACTTTGGCTCCCAATCAGAGACTCAAAGGGTTCGAACTTGTCTGACCGACCACGATGGGCAGCGTTCACAGCACCATACCACACCCAGCGTCGTCCCAGAACCGACAAATTGCACCCCTTCTCCCAGAAGAACCCGTGCAGGGCGTGACAGCGGGGGAGTTTCTCGCTATGCTCGTTGCTCAATAGTCATACACGAAATCGAGGCTTTGCCATGAATACATCACACACCCTTCGCCGTACTGCCACCGTCGCTTTGCTCTTGAGCACCCCGTTGCTGCTCGTTGGATGCTCCTCAGGCCCATCACACGCGGGCAATATCAACTCCATCCGGTGGGATCCATCCCCCGCGATGCACACCTTGGCCAAGCGTGATTCGGATCGAATCAACACCCACGCGTATGTCAAAGATTCCAATTTGCGTATGATTTCGACCGACCTTGATCGCGCGCTCTTCATCGATCGTCCATCGAGGCTCTACATGGGCATCAAGCCATAAACCCGCGGTTTTCTTCGGGCGTGATGAACCCCTGTGAATCATCTGTGAACCGCTCGTGAGCCGTCTGTGGACGGCCAAAGGCGTGGGCAACCTCTTTCCTGATGCTGTTGGCCAAAGATACTGCTGACCAATAAAGAGAAACGCCAAAGAAAAGCACCCGAATCCGGGTGCTTTTTGTTTGCGTTGTTTGCAAGCCGTTTGCCTGGCTATTTGCCCTAGCTTTTATCCTGTCCTTTGTCTGGTTGCTTGCCTGGCCGCTCGAACAGCCCCCTGCCGTCTGCCCATGCCTGGCGAAATTACCCGCGAAATCACCCGCGAAATCATCAAGGACAAGCCAAAGCAAGCCAACAAGTCCAAACTACTTGGCGGTATACTGCCCGCGGGCGACCTTCTTGAACTTCTTCTTCTCGCGGATCAAAGCCTGATTCACGATCGTGCGGAAGTTGGCAGCGGTGGTGATATACCCGGCCTTTTGCACCGCCTGGGTCACTTCAGTCACCGACATGGTCTTGCCATCGAGCACCTTGGCGAGCGAATCGACCAGATTCATCTCATTGCGAGGCCGACGCCGAATCCTGCCCGATGCGCCCAATGCCCCAACGGCACCAAGCTCGGAATCAACCTTTGCCAACTCATCAAGAAGCTTCTCGCGGCGTCGTTCAAGCTTGCGGATGCCGCGCTCACGCCGTTGAAGCTCGGCTTGTAACTCGCCGATCGACATGGTGTTGACCGGGGTTTTGGGTTTCTGTTTTCGTGGTGCTGTTTTCTTGGCCATGGGTACAGTTCTTTCTTGTAAGTGTGTTCAAAGAGTGGTGTCCAACTCATGCCCACCATCAACAAAAAGGGTGGGATGAGAATAAAAGATATATCACGAAAAATGAGCAGCAACGATAGTCTCTTGAATGATCTATTTCTCACATTTTTGCCCATATTTGAACATGATTGTAATGGGGGCCGAGCATTTATCCAATCCAGCTTCTGATTGGGCTTCCGATTTGATTTCCAATTCTTAGTTTCCAACCTCTCTCCGCCTCCATCTCCACGCCCCCCCAT
>WFPK01000019.1 GCA_015487555.1 Phycisphaerales bacterium | reverse complement strand
TGCTTGTCCCCAAAAAGAAGGGCACCAAGACCACCCTGACAGTGGGGGGCAAACCTGTGGAGAAGAAGGGCAAGCGTAAGTCCAAAGATTGCGGGTGTAGCTGAACTCCGGGTGCCGGGTGCCACTGCTTGACCGTCTTCGGCAAGCAGTGTCTTGATTCGTCCCCATCATATCTCTAAAGACACGCCTTGCCGAAGACGGTCAAGGCGTGGCACCCGGCACCCGGAGTTCAGCTACACCCGCAATCTTTGGACTTACGCTTGCCCTTCTTCTCCACAGGTTTGCCCCCCACTGTCAGGGTGGTCTTGGTGCCCTTCTTTTTGGGGACAAGCACGAGTTTGAGGGCCCAGAGCGAGGCGATGGTGACGAGGGTCACGATCCAGAACTGCCAGTCATTGATCGGCATGGCTAGGTTCCTCCCGCGGAGATGATGAACTGGTAGGCAGCGAAGGCAGCGGTGTAGGCCAACAAGGACATCCAGCCGAGTTGGAGCAGGGCCCACTTCCACCCGCCGGCCTCCTTGGCGGTGACGACCAAGGTTGGCAGGCACAACGAGGCAAGGACATAGAAGAAGAGCAGCGACCAGCTTGTGGCGTAGGTGAAGATCGGCGAGCCGTCGTCGTTGGTGGCGTTGGCGATGGATTCGAGGACGGTGTCGTCATCGACATCATCCGACCCGGCGACCTGGACCGCCATTGTTGAAACGAAGACTTCACGCGCAGCGAAGGAGGCGAGGACGCCGACGGTGAGCTGACGGTCGTAGCCCAGGGGCGCGAAGGCGGGCTGAAAGGTGGTTCCGATGCGTCCGAGGAAGGAGTTGGCAGCGGCGTTTCGGGTATCGAGGGCGTCGGCCTGGGCGAGGAGGGTGTCGGCTTGTTCTGGATCGACGATTGACTGGGCTTGGGCGCGGAGATCATTGGCCGCTTGGGTCGGTGCGCTATGGGGATAGGCACCGAGCCACCAGAGCACGATCGAGATGGCAAGAATCAGCGTGCCGGCCTTCTTGAGGAAGACCACCCCTCGATCAAAGGTCAGCAGCAATGCTGATTTGAGATCGGGCAGCCGATAGCTCGGAAGCTCAAGGGCCATCGGACGAGATTTGCCACGCAGGATTGTCCGGCGGAACAAAAGCGAGGTGAAGAGCCCGGCAAAGATGCCCATCGCATAGCACATGGTAAAGGCATATGCCTGGAGCAGTGGACGGGTCGGAAAAAGAATCGTCGTCAACAGCACATAGACCGGGATTCGCGCGGTGCAACTCATGAACGGCGCGACCAAGATCGTCGCGATCCGATCGCGTTTATCAGGAATCGCGCGGGCGGCCATGATGCCTGGAATGGCGCAGGCATGGCTCGAGAGCAAGGGCACAAAGGCGTGTCCGGACAAACCGAAGGGTCGCAGGGCGCGGTCAATGACAAAGGCTGCGCGGGCGAGATAGCCCGAACCTTCGAGCAAGGCCAGCAAGAAAAACAGCAGACAGATCTGAGGCAAGAAGATCACCGTGCCCCCGACACCCGCGATCACTCCGTCGACCACCATGTCATGAATCGCACCCTCTGGGATCAATGAACCAACCCAGCTTCCGACGGCTCCGAACCAGAGATCAATCCAGTCCATCGGATACGAGGCGAGCTTGAAGATCATCCAAAAGAGCCCGGTCATAATGAGCGTAAAAGAAAGCAGCCCCAAAACCGGATGAGTGAAGGCGCGGTCGAGCCGATCGGTCAGTTTGTCGTCGGCGGGTTGCTCAGTCGATTGGTCGGTGGGCATTGAAACGGCAGCATAGATATCATCGGCCCATCGCTCGATGCCGAGTTGATCGGTCGGTGCGGTGCGATCGGGGATCTTTGGATGCGCAAGGGCTTCAGCGAGTTCTTCGAGCCCCTCGCCGGTGCGAGCGCTGCACAAGACAACCGGGCAACCCAGACACTCGGCGAGCTTGGCCGCGTCGATGTGGATGCCTCGTCGGCGGGCGCTGTCGATCATGTTGACGGCGACGAGTGTTGGCAGGCGTTTGGCGATGGATTCGCCGACGATCGAGAGGTTGCGCATCAGGTTCGTCGCATCAATGACCACGAGCAGCGCATCGGGTTTGTGGGCTTCTTCACCAGCGGGGGCAGCGGTGCCATCGAGGACATCGGCGCAGACCTTGGATTCGGAGAGATCGAGATGGAGCGAGTAGATGCCCGGGAGGTCGATAAGGACGGATTCGGTGTCGGCGTGGTCTTGGGTGGCGAGTCGAATGTGGGCGATGCGGGCTTCTTGGGTCGTGCCGGGGAAGTTGGAGGTTTTGGCGCGGATGCCTGCGATGCGGTTGAAGAGGGTGGTTTTGCCGACATTGGGATTGCCCAGGACCGCGATGGTGCGCCGGGTAGAGGTCGCTAAAGAATCAGGGGAGGTGGTTGGCATAACGACGAAGAACCCTCGATAACTGGTCGTCGATCTTACTCGTCGATATGGATCATCACGCGTGAGGCGATGTCTTTGGCAAGTCCGATTCGGCACCCGCCGCCACAGTCGCCGGTGAGGGAGATGATGCAGGGTTCGCCGAGTCGGCACATCTGGATCGAGACATCAGGGCGAAGCCCCATCGCCCGGAGCATCGAGCAGTCTTCCGACCCCGCAGCGGTGCAGTCGATTCGCCCACGCTGCCCACGCGTCAGTTGCGTCAAAGGAACCGCCTTGGAGTTGACTCTGGGCGTTGATGCGTTGCGGGCAGACTGAGCAGACTGGGCAGACATGGTGGGCACGGCGAACTCCAATAGCGGATATCAGGGTACGGAGATGATACTGCTGTTGAGACCGATTCGCAACACCGCTGCCCAAGAATCTTGAATTCGGGCTATTTCGCTGATTTGTCGGGTGTTTTCGGACGCTTGAGGAGCCACCCGACGATGAACCCGATGAACGAAAAGATCAGGAAGAGCAGGGCTGCGGGAAGCTCAGCCTTCCAGAAAAAGATGTCAATCGGTATCGAATCCCAGTTCTGAAAGATCAGAATCAGGAAAATCACCCCGGCAATCATCGAGACGATGAACTTGGGGCGGGTGTAGATTGGCTTCTTGCTCGGCTTTGGGGGATCGGGGAGGTCTGGTGTATCGCTCATGATTTGGCTCCGTCACGGATGGCGTCGGCGATGAGACGGGCGACAGCCCACATTGGTAAAAGAGTGGCGGCAATACCGAAGACAAATGCACCAAGACTCAAGATGATCGGCAATGCCTGTTGTACGAATGATGCCCTACTTTGATCTGCAGGAATACCCATCACAACATCCGAGCCAGATTGCCACTGTTCATAGGCAGTGCTCATGCTCCAACCAGTATTCAACTGAAAGCTCGCGAAACCACAAACCCCAGCAAGAATCAACATCGCGGCACACCACAACATGAGCTTGGCGGGCTCTGTATCATTGAGAAACTGAACGAGAAACGAACTCTTGTTTTCACTGTCTACTTGACCGATTGCGTCGTCTGTGATACTCATGATGCACTCACCGTCCGCTGCTCGATCCGCTTCTCGCTCACGGTCTGCACAATCCGATCCACATAGTTCCCAGGCGTGTGGACATCATCAGGATCAATCGAACCGGCAGGCACAATCTCATCGACCTCGGCGATGACGAACTTGGCAGCGGTGGCCATGTCGGGGTTGAAGTTGCGGGCGGTGCGGTGGTAGACGAGGTTGCCGAACTCGTCAGCTTTGGCAGCCTTGACCAAGGCGAGATCGCCGAAGAGTCCGGATTCCATGACGAACTCTTTTTCGTCGCCGCCGTTGGGGACGGGGAAGGTGCGGGTTTCTTTGCCCTCAGCGACGATGGTGCCCACGCCGGTGGCGGTGTAGAAGGCCGGGATGCCCGCGCCGCCGGCGCGGACGCGTTCGGCAAGGGTGCCTTGGGGATTGAACTCGACTTCGAGCTCGTTGTTGAGGTATTGGCGCGCGAACTCGTCGTTTTCGCCGACATAGCTTGAGATCATTTTTTTGATCTGTTTGGTGGCCAGGAGCAGCCCGAGTCCCCAGTCATCGACGCCGGCGTTGTTGGAGACGCAGGTGATTTTTTTGACGCCGGTATCTCGAAGTGCGATGATGAGGTGTTCGGGGATGCCGCAGAGTCCGAACCCGCCGACCATGCACATCATGTTGTCTTTGAGGATGCCCATCTCGGCGAGGTCTTTGAAGCAGTCGGCGGGGGTTGAACAGACTTTGTTTGCCATGGCGGTGCCTTTCGGTGGGAGGGTTCGGTTTATTGTATGCAATAACTCTCCCCGGTGGCCCGGCTCGCCGAGCCGGGTTCTTTGTGTGATCGCAAAATTGAAGACAAAAGAAGACCCGGCTCGGCGAGCCGGGCCACCGGGGAAGCTACTTCCCTGCCGGTTTGGCGAAGAGCCCTTGCTGGTCGGCGCTGGTGGTTGGGCGGGCCGAGAGGTCGTCGAGCTCGCGTTGGATATCTTCGAGGGTCGAGAGCTGGAGGTGCTCGGTGGCGAAGCGGATATACGCGATCTTGTCCACATCACGGAGCTTGGTCATGACGCGCTCGCCGACGAATTGGGAGGGGACCTCGCGCTCGAACTCGCTATGCAACTCTTCTTCGACGAGTTCGGCGAGTTTGAGTTTGACATCTTCGGAGATGGGTCGCTTGCCGCAGGCGTTGGAGACGCCCTTCATGATGTTCTCAGGCGAGAACGGCACGCGCGAGCCGTCGCGTTTGACGACCATCAATCGCCCCGCGGGCTCGACGCGTTCGTAGGTCGTGAATCTTCGTTCACACTTGAGGCAATGGCGACGCCGACGGATGACGGCTCCGCCTTCGGTCGAGCGGGAGTCGATGACTTTGTCTTGGTTGTGGCTGCAGAATGGGCAGATCATGCAAAACGCCTCCGATGTGTGAATTATACCGTGTATGGTATAGGTTTGCACCCGAGGCGGCGATTGGGCACGATATGGAGGATTTAGTTGAGTCCAACAAAGAGTTCGGCATACTCAGTGTTGATCAGCTTATCCCGCAAAAATAGGTACCGGTTCTCGTATTCCATCTTTCGAAGCTCCGCGTCTATGCGTTTGGCCTTGAGTTCTGACACCCGCTCGGCCCGTTCCGCGCGGGATATCTGTTTATCTCGATCGAATGCACTCGTCAGCTCGGCAATCTCGTCATCGAACTGCTTAACTTGCATCTTGCTCGTGATAAGTGCATTGCGCACCCGATCAAACTCTTCCTGAACCCGCTCAATCGCCTGCTGGCGTTTTTTTGCCGAACGCTCGCTGCGCTCACGGCGTTCCCGGTTGCGTTCTTCATCTCGAAGTTTACGCTCTGCCTCTTGAAGCTGTAGTCTTGAAGCCTTTTTCTCTTTCTGCGATCGAAGTACCTCACTAAGCTCGGCTTCATAAGCAACGATCTCATCATGAATCGCCGGTGGCGCAGCAACCACAATCGAATCGCCCACAAGCCGGATCGAAGTATAGCTCAGATCATATTTCACACCAATAAGACTCGTCAGTGAACCTGGATACTTGGATTGCTCCTTTGTAAATATCCATTCCGGGATCGGATACACACGCGTCTCGATCTGCTGACGAATAAACTCGTCAGCGGTCATAAGCTGTAACTCGTGATCGTTGTATCGCACCACTCGGCTATGCAGTTTCTTTACATCTGACCATTCAAGTGCTTTGACCGCTTGTTCAAGCGTGTACTCCCCTTGAAGCGTGAACTTATAGGGGAAACCGGCCTTTCGATAATAACTCTTGAGCCCATCGCTCACCACGACTTCTAAACCGAAAGCTTCTGCAATGGCTTCGACCGCTTGGATATCTGGCACTTCCTCCAGATCAAATGTGTGTGTGTTTCCATCATCCCTTCGTGCTTCCCCCGGCATCACCACCGGCACCGCCCCGCCATTGTTTGGTGTCGCGCTTGGGGCACCGGTGCCAGTGAACAAGGTGAATCCACCAAAGGACATGCCTCCGAGGGCGACGGCGATCAGGGCGGTGTTCATGAGTTTTCTCCTTGGATTGATTCGTGTGTGGGCATGGGTGATGAGCTTGGCGAGCTCGGCGGTCTCGCCGAGTTCGGCGACGGCGATCTGGATCGCTTCGGGTTCGGGCTTGCCGACGATCAAGAGATCGTCGACGCGGGAGCGCAGATGGTCTTCGAGCTCGTCGCGGACCTGATCGCGTTGGGACTCGGACACCGCGAGCATCGAGGTCAATACATCGAGCCACGATGAGATGGAGTCTCGGGATGAGGGCTCGATCTTGTGTTTGGATTTGTGAGTGAGCTTGGTCATTTGGGAACCGTGTATCTTCGGTGGCCCGGCTCGCCGAGCCGGGTATCTTCGGTGGCCGAGTTCGCTAGGCCAGGTGTCTTCGGTGGCCCGGCTCGGCGAGCCGGGCCACCGGGATTATGCCCGGACGGGAGATTGCGCAACGAAGCTGTCGAGGATGGATTGCGTTTGGCGGTGGAGTTCGATGCGCCTTGCGAGCTGCTTGTGTCCTTTGGGGCTCAGGGTGTACCACTTGCGCCGGCGTCCGGTGGAATCTGGATCGGCACCGGCCGCTTTGACCTCTTCCCAGCTTGTGGTGACTAAGCCGTTCTTTTCGAGTTTGGTCAGCAGCGGGTACATGCCTGAGGGGGAGAGTTTGAAGTGCCCATCCGAGCGGGCGGCGATGTCTTTGGAGATCGCGTAGCCATAGGACGGGCCCAGAGCGAGCACCGACAGGACGACGAGTTCGGAGTGGTCTTGCTTGAGTGTGAGCATGGTGTGGTTCCTTGGGACAGTTTCTGAGCCCAACGATACGCCCCCGGATATATCAAGGTTCGATATATCTGATATTTTTTCACAATTCCATCTAAATCACGCTTCAATGCCCTGAAATCGCCCTTCGGGTTGAGCGATTTTCATAGGATTGGCCGACCACACCCGTTGATCGAGGCATTCGCTTCGATCTCCTGCACTTTGCCTGATAGAGCGAGCCCACTATGCCTCAGATTACACTTCCAGATGGTTCCATCAAATCATTCGACCACCCGGTCTCCGCGTTCGATGTCGCGATGTCGATCGGTGAGCGGCTTGCCAAGGCGTGCGTCGGGTGCCTGATCGACGAAGAACTCTGCGATCTCAACACCGTCATCGAAAACGATTGCACGCTCTCACTCGTCACCGAAAAGACACGCGACAAGCAGGATGATCCCAATGCGTTGTTTTTGCTTCGCCACTCGGCAGCCCATGTGATGGCCGAGGCGATTCAGCGCATCATTCCGGGTGCGATGCTGGTCTATGGGCCGCCTTTGGAGAATAGTTTTTACTATGACATCGCGTTCCCCGAGGATCGTCCGTTGCGTGAGGGCGACTTTGAAGCCATCGAAGCGGAGATGAGCAAGATCATCAAAGAGGATCGTCCGTTTACACGCTATGAGCTCGAATACGCCGAGGGGATCAAGAAGGTCGAATCGGAAGGATCGAAGTACAAGCTCGATAACGCGCATCGTGCGCACGAGGCGGGTTCTTTGTCGTTGACTTTCTATGCGACGGGTGAGCCTGGGAAGGATTGGGAGGATTTGTGTCGCGGGCCCCATGTGCCGAGCACCGGACGGATCGGGGCGTTCAAGATTATGTCATTGGCTTCGAGCTACTGGCATGGCGACGAGAACTCTGATCGGTTGACCCGTGTCTATGGCACAGCGTTCTTCAATAAGAAAGACCTCAAGGCGCATCTCGAACGACTCGAAGAAGCCAAGAAGCGCGATCATCGTGTGCTGGGCAAGAAGCTGCACTTGTTTCATATTGACGAGACGGTGGGGCAAGGGTTGATTTTATGGACGCCCAATGGTGCGGTGATCCGCAAGGAGCTGCAGGATTTTATCTCGGCGGAGCTGACCAAGCAGGGGTATCACGAGGTGTTCACGCCTCACATCGGGAAGCTGGATCTGTATCGCACTTCGGGGCACTTTCCGTATTATGCCGAGAGCCAGTTCACGCCTTTGATCGAGCGTGATTTTATGGTCAAGCTCTCAGATGAGGGGTGCAGCTGTTCGCATCTTTCGAACTACATCAACAAGGGCGAGATCGACGGGTTCATGCTCAAGCCGATGAACTGTCCGCATCATATCAAGATTTACGACTCCCAGCCACGGTCCTACAAAGACCTGCCGGTGCGGCTCGCCGAGTTTGGGACGGTGTATCGGTGGGAGCAATCGGGCGAACTCAACGGCATGACCCGCGTGCGTGGATTCACCCAAGACGATGCGCACCTCTTCTGCACGCCCGATCAGATCGGGCAGGAGATGCAGGGATGTTTGTCGTTGGTGAAGACGATTTTCAATATCTTGGGGATGAGTGATTATCGTGTGCGGGTGGGGTTGCGTGATCCCGATAGCTGTAAGTACACGGGTGAACCTGCCAACTGGGACAAGGCCGAGCAGGCGTGTCGCGAGGCGGCCCAGACTTTGGGCGTGCCCTTCACCGAAGAGCCCGGCGAGGCGGCGTTCTATGGGCCCAAGATCGACTTCATCGTCAAGGATGTCATCGGGCGCGAATGGCAGCTCGGCACGGTGCAGGTGGACTACAACCTGCCCGAACGATTCGATCTTTCGTATATCGGAGCCGACAACGAGAAGCACCGCCCGGTGATGATCCATCGCGCCCCGTTTGGATCCATGGAACGATTCATCGGCGTGCTCATCGAACACTTCGCTGGCGCCTTCCCGGTGTGGCTTGCGCCTGAGCAGGTGCGGGTGTTGCCGATTTCGGAGAAGAGCAACGAGTATGCGCACGAAGTGATGAGTGCGCTCCATGCTGTGGGTATCCGTGCAACGATGGACAATCATGACCAGCGTGTGCAGGCGAAGATCAAGAACGGTTCGGAGATGAAGATTCCGTATCTACTGATCGTCGGCCCGCGCGATGCCCAAAGCCGGGCGGTATCGGTGCGTGCGTTTGGTACGGAGAAGGACCTTGGGCAGATGCCTTTGGATAACTTTGTCTCAGCGATCCGCGAGGAATACCGCACAAAGGGGCGGAGTTGCGTGAGAGATCGGTTCACGCCGACGGCGGTGTAGGTTTCATTTGTAAGAAGTTGTTGAGTCCGTCGTATGTGCCCAGGAGGAATCTCTGGTTGGTCCAAGGCTCCAGCCGCGGGCAATGCTCAACTATTCCCATTGAGCTTTGACTGGGCTTTGGCGATGATTTCGATGACTTGGCAAGGGTCATCGGTCATGTGGAACAGGTCCATAATTTCGGGGTAGACTGTTTGGTTGGCGATGAGGGAATCCTGGATGAACTTCTCCATCGGCTCCCAGAAATCTCGCCCCATCATGATGATGGGAAACTTCTCGATCTTGCCGGTCTGGATGAGGACTGCCGTCTCGAAGACTTCGTCGAGCGTGCCGATCCCGCCGGGCATGACGACGAAGGCATCGGAGTATTTGACGAGCATCACCTTGCGGACGAAGAAGTATTTGAAATCGACGAAGAGGTCGAGATATGGGTTGGGGTGTTGCTCGTGTGGGAGTTCGATGTTGCACCCGATGGATAGGCCTCCGCCTTCGCGTGCGCCGCGGTTGGCTGCTTCCATGATGCCCGGGCCGCCTCCGGTCATGGTGGCGTATCCGGCATCGGCGAGGTTTTTGCCGAGGGTCTGGGCGAGTTTGTAGTATTCGTTGTCTTCATCGAATCGGGCCGAGCCGAAGACGGTGACGCACGGGCCGATGAAGTGAAGTCTGCGGAATCCTCTGATGAACTCGATGAAAATGTTGATTGTGGTAAAAAGCTCTTGCCTGCGCAAGCGCGGGCCTTTGAGCAGATGATGCTCCGAGCCTTGTGGCGGGTGCTTGCCCCAATCGCAGCATTCGCCGGGGAGTGATTGGTCAGATTTGGTTGGTTCGTTTGTAGACATTGACCAGTATTCTAGGCGTGAGATTGAGCGATACCATGATTTGTTTGTATGATGGAAGACACGGCTTGCCGGGGACGGTCAAGCCGTGGCACCCGGAGGATGGCGTATACTTTGGTGGGAAGCGGGCATCGAGGAGTTGAAAATGAATGACTGGACCATCACCAATGGGCGCGGGCTTGAACTCTTGGGCAATACGCACATGCCCGCCGATCTCCCCACTGCTTGCGTAATTTTGATGCACGGGTTCAAGGGGTATAAGGACTATGGGTTCATCCCGATTCTTGCGCATGATCTGTGCGCTGCGGCGATGGTTGTGCATCGGTTCAACTTTTCGACCTCAGGGATGACCAACGAGATCGAGACCTTCGCTCGCCCGGATCTCTTCGCGCTCGACACTTGGAGTCGGCAGGTCGAGGATGTGGTGCGTGTGGTTGATGCGGTGCATTCGGGCGAACTTGCGGGCAAAGGCTTGCCGATATTCCTCGTTGGACATTCGCGAGGCGGAGCGTCGGCGCTGCTGGCAGCGGGTCGGCATAACGATGTGATGAACCTCGCAGGTATCGTTACGATCAATGCGGTGGATGATTGCATCCGGATGTCACAAGAGGAACAAGATGCGATGCTCACGCGTGGGTTTGTGATGACACAGAGCGCACGCACACATCAGAACTTGCGGATCGAAAGCATTTGGCTGCGTGAGCAACTTGATGATCCAGAGGGGCATGATGTGTTGTTACAAGCATCGAAGATTGCGTGCCCGGTGTGTGTGATTCATGGCGATGATGACCAAGCTGTCGACCCCAGCGCTGGGCGGAACATCGCCAATGTGTGCAAGGGCGAGCTGGTTTCCATCGAAGGGGGAAATCATGTGCTCAATATGCCCAACCCAGGCAGGGTGGATTCCGAGCGTTCTACGCAACTTCTCAAGGCGACAGACACAATTACCCGATTTATAGCCAAGCATAGTTAGTTATTACCCAACATGTTCCGGGTTGACATCACACACTTTGGGAGCGACAATTCATTCCATGCCTCCGATGCTCAACATCTCACTTGCCGGCTCACTGATGGCGCTTTGCTCATCGTCATATGCCCAGCAAGCGATCGGCCTTGATGACACCTTTGTCCCCTCCTCGCCTTTGCTCACTCATCCGATTTCGATTCTTGAGAAAACCTACCCGCCATTGAATCATTTTTCTTTGCTCGAGCTCAACGAGTTCCGTGTCGTGGGTTTTGATCCGTCATGGATCATCAGCGAACCCGACCTGCCGAGCTTCGATCCCCAGTTTCATCGCCGGACTGCCCAAGGCGATTACCCGATGATGGTCGAGTCATGGGCAACCCAGTACACTGGTGCCCAAGGGATGCAGCTCAATGACTCGGTCCGCTTCTCGGTCGGACGGACGACCGAGCTACGCGATGGAAACATCTCAGGCAACACGGGAATACTCAGCACGGGCAACTCCAATGAGCACATCTCAAGCCTAACCCAATCCGAAGGCGAGTACGATGTCTACGACCTGGCGCTCGAGTGGGAAGCGATCAACGCCGGGCCCGTCACCCTCTCAGTGCTCTCGGGGCTCAAAGCCATCGAAGCCAATATCGGCAAACGAATCACCAAAGGCAACGATACCACCATCGAACGCGTCAACCGTGTCGCTGCGGTTCCAATGATTGGCTCGGGTCTGCACTGGCAGATCAACAATACGGTTTCATTCTCGGGTGCTGCCCTGACCCATCCAACCCAGGCGGGCAATGCGCTGATTGATTTCAACGCTTCAACCGACCTGAAGCTCTCGACCAATGTCATGTTCAGTGCCGGGTATCGCATCCTCCGATCATCATTTGAAGTCGGATCCGTCGATACCGACATTGATCAGGAAGGGCTCTTTGCCCGTATCGAAATCAGCTTCTAAAACCAGTTCGCCAAGCGCCCCCACGACTACAAAACCAGGGCGACATGAGCGACATGGGCTGGCACTTGGTCCCCTTTGAGAAAGTCTGTCGCAATCGTGTCTGCTCGTATCTGTTGCTCTTGCAGCCCTGAACCGGGGCTGGGGCTGGGGATTCGGCCAAACTGGTGGACCAAACTGGACCAAAACCGGAGTTGAGGC
>WFPK01000018.1 GCA_015487555.1 Phycisphaerales bacterium | reverse complement strand
CCTCCCCTCTCCCCCTCCTCCCCCCAGATTGAGGCAGACACATGGCTGACAAACTTCGTATTGCATTGGCACCCGGCGACGGGATCGGACCCGAAATCACCCAGGCATGCCTGAGCATCTTTGAAGCTGCCGGCGTGCTCGATGCGGTCGAGTTCACCCAAGTCGATATGGGACGCAAGGTCTTCAACGATGGCGATACCCGAGGCATGACCGACGAGGCCATCGAAACAATCGAAACCACCGGCATCCTCTACAAAGGACCAATGGGCACCCCCATCGGAGGCGGCGGCAAATCCATCAATGTCACCCTCCGTAAAACCTTCGGCGCCTTCGCCAACCTGCGCCACTTCCAGACACTCCCAGGCGTCGAAACCGTCTACTCCCGCGCGGGCGTCCCTGTGGATTTCTATGTCGTGCGCGAAAATGTCGAAGACACCTATGGCGGGATCGAGCACCGGCTCACCCCAGACGCCTACACCGCCAAACGAATCATCACCACACCCGGATGCGATCAGATCAACCGGTTCGCCTTCGAGACCGCAACCGCATTCGGCATCGACAAAGTCACCTGCGGACACAAAGCCAACATCATGAAGATGACCGACGGCACCTTCCTCGATCGGTTCCGGTTCATCTCCCAAGACTTCCCCCAAATCGAAACCGAAGATGTCATCATCGACGCCCTGTGCATGAACTTGGTGCTGCGCCCCGACAAATACGAAATGATCGTCCTGACCAACCTGCAAGGCGATATCGTCTCAGACCTGGCAGCAGGGCTCGTCGGCGGACTCGGGTTTGCCCCCTCGGCCAATATCGGCGATCAGATCAGCATCTTCGAAGCAGTCCACGGCACCGCGCCCGACATCGCAGGACAAGACCTGGCCAACCCGACAAGCTTGCTCTTGTCAGGGTTGATTATGCTCCGTCATATCGGGATGCGCAAGAGCGCTGCCATCATCGAAAACGCATTGCTCTATACGCTCGAATCGGGTGTGCACACCGGCGATGTCAAAGGCAAGGGCGAGCCCGTGGGCACCAAGGCCTTCGCAGCAGCCATCGCAGACAACCTGGGCAAGAACCCAGAAACCATCGAAGGGCGCGCAGTGCCTGCAAGTGATGAGCTTGCCCATACAGCTCCGGTGCGTCCGAGTGTCAACGAGATGATGACGACCCACGAACAGGTCGTTACGACGGTCTGCGGCGCCGATGTGTTCCTAGAGACCACCCTGACGCCACTCGATCTGGCTGCCAAGCTTCAACGGCTCTGCGAGACGACGCCGTTCAAGCTGACGGTGATTTCCAACCGAGGCACGCAGGTCTGGCCGACGGGCTCGCCATATACCGAGCTGGTCAACGAGTGCTGCGTGCGCTTTGAGCTCAAAGAGGGCACGATGATCGGACAGGGCCCAACGGTGCACCTCTTGGCCAAGGTCGCAGAGAAGTTCACGGTGACCGAGTTCATCCCCATCCGCATGTACGACGGCGCGCCGGGGTTCTCGCTGGCACAAGGGCAGTAAAACGCCCCTTCTTCCCCAGCCTCTCTTCCCACAAGCGCCCGTCGCATTCGTATCGGTGGAATCCAACCGACCGCGATCTCGCTTTGCTGCACTCAAAAGAGAATTTGCATCTGTGCAGTGAGGGCGATTTGGCCATCTTCGGAATCGGCGAGCAGGTTGTGCCCGTCGGAGGTCTTGACGATCGAATCGGTGGTGGAATCGAGGTAGTAGGCCAGGTCAAGCGTGAACTTGGCTGCGTGTGATTCGGGGATGATGTAGTGGTTCCATCCGATGGTGACGGAGTGAAAGTCGTTGCCAGTTGCGCCGTTGGCATCGTCGGGGAGGACGGCGTCCCACCGCGCAAAGAGCTCGTTGTTGTCCGAGACGAACACGCCGCCTTGGGCAACGATCCCAAAGTCATCGAGGTCGGCACCCACGCCGGTGTCTGTATTGCGCCACACACCCGCAGCATAGAGATTCCAGCCATCGGCGACATAGGAGAAGTCGATCGTGCCAGTGGTCATGCTTGTGCTCATCGCAGCCGAGGGGTTGGTATCGCCTGCGGATTGATACGCCAGCGCTGCCCCGAGCATCCCGCCTGCGTTTGCTCCTCGCCATGAGGTGAACTGTTTGAACTGGCTCCAGTCGGCGTCGCCTATGAGCATCTCGATGCGACCATTGAGGGCGTAGTCCGCTTCGGTCGCCGAGTTGAATGCGGTGTTTCGTGATTTGAATCCATCGGTGAATCCAACGAGCCCGCGCCATTGCTCGCCTCCAAAGTGCAGCTCGATGCCTTGCGAGAAGTCTTGATTGAAAGTCTCATTGACCGCTGAGCGATCAGTCGCCAGCTGGCGCGTTGACGAGATATTCTCTTCGCGGATGAGCCCTTGTTTGAACTGTCCAACCTGGAGCGTGAGGTCGTCATTGATCGCCCATTTGAGGTATGCCGTTTCGAGCGAACCCGCCCCGCCGTTGCGATCGAATGCGAACTTCATTGCCCCTGAGATGTTGTCAGTAACCTTGCCCTTGATCCCAATCTTCGCCCGACGGATCGAGAACCCAGCGGTGATGTCATCATCGGGCGAGGCCAATGTTGTTCCCGAATCATCACGGGTGTTGAGCTGATACCGGGTCTGAATCTGCACATCGACCTTGAGCTCGGCAAGGTTTGATGCGCGCATCAGCAAAGCGTATTCCTCAGAAGCATGGGCCAGATTGTAGGTGCGGGCAAGATTCAGATCGGCCTGGCCACTGGCAATCGCTGACCCAGAAGCAACAAGAAGAAAAGCCAAAGCTGTTGGTGTGTGGTTCATCGGTAAGCTCCTTACAAGTGCGTCTATGACCCGAATCTCCATTGTTCGAGCCCGAGCCCTTACCATAGCATCACGCGATCCGGTGCGCATTGGCTGAGTCTTATTTCATCGAGTCTTCAACAAATCTTGACTCAACGCTGACACTTGGCCCAACAGAAGATTGGTCTGTTCCAAAAAAAACACCAACCGACCTTGTAAGGCCGGTTGGCGAGACAGCAATACTTTTTGTCTAAAATACTTTTTGTCTAAGAAATCGTTTTTAGAAGAGCCACTGCATGGTGCCCGAGAGCATGAACTGCCCGTCTTCGCCAGCAGCGTCGGTGAGGAAACCCGATGCGCCAGGGCCCGAACCGATCGGGGTGGTGCCGGTGTCGCCTGCGGTGTTGAGGATGTCTGCAGTTTGATCAAGCGCCATACCGAGCTCGACGGTGAACTTGGCAGCCTGTGAACCAGGCACGAAGTAGTAGTTGGCACCGATGGCGATGAAGTTCTGGACATCATCACCGTTTGCAGCCACTTCCGATGCTGCTGCGTCGTCATCGAGCATCAGCGCGTCCCAACGGGCAAAGCCTTCCCACTGCTCGCTGAAGAAGAACGAGCCACCGAGCTCGAAGCCCATGTTCTCGTGCTCTGCAGCACCCGACTCCATGTCGGTTGCGTAGAACGCAGCGCGAACAGCCCAGCCGTCGCCTTCGTATGCACCGTCGATGGTGAAGAAGAGGTCGTCGGTTTCAGGGGTGAACGATGGGTTGGTGCTTCCGTTTGTTTCAAACTGGAAACCGGCACCCACGCGCCAGCCAGCAGCCGATCCACGCCATGAGGTCTGGTCATCGAAACGGGCCTTGTCGGAATCGCTGTAGAAGTCGAAACGGGCGTTGATCCCGAAATCAGCTTCTGATGCCGAGTTGAATGCGGTGTTGGCGGTGTTGAAACCGTCATTGAAACCGATCCAGAAGTCCCAGGTGTCGCCACCGAACTGTGCCTGGATACCCTGAGTCCATGATGGTGTTCCGAGGAACTCATGGGTGACTGAGCGGTAGGAGTTCATCATGTTGAACTCGGAGATGCTTGCTTCAGCCGAGAAACGAGGGATGTACTGACCAACGCGGAGGGTGAAGCTGTCATTGACAGTCCAGTCCATGTATGCGTCTTCGAGGTGAGCGGTGCCCTGGCTTCCGGTTGAGTCCGAGTTGTTTGGACCAAGATCGAAGCTGATGCGGCCGAACATGTTGTCGGTGATTTGCCCTTCGACAGCGACTTCAACTTCGCTGAACTGGAAACCCATGGTGACATCGTCATCACCGAGTGCAGCACCGCTGCGGTTGTTGTAGCTATATCCAAAGCGAACGCCCACATGGACATTGACATCGCCAAGGTTGTTCTGGTTGAGGACGGTGCGAGCACCGGCGTCGGCCTTGAGCTCGGATGCGTACGCACGGTCGAGTTCGAGTGATCCAGCAGCCGCGAAGCCGGTGGTTGCTGCGACGAAAAGTGCTGCAGCTGTGATTTGTGTCTTGTTGTTCATTTGTCAATCTCCGGATGACAGACTTGTTTTCCTTCAGCCAAGGGTTCCGTTTTGTACCCAAGACCACTTTTTTACCATTCACATCGAGACAAGGCCTGTGCACGGATGTGCCGGTTCCATACCCCGCTCGACGATGACCTACATCGGTCATTTGGTGAGGCATCACCAATGTTTGCCCTTACTATTTTACGCTATCGGACGAAATATCCAGATTGATGCGCAAAAAACAGCCGGCAAGAACCCTAGAAGGGTCTCTACCGGCTGTCAAGTAAGCACAAACTTACATTTGGATTTTTTTGACAAACCCGTTCGGTTTTTAGTCTGCTCCGACTAAAACCGCCGTTTTTTGTCTAAAAACCCGCTTTAGAAGACCAGTGTCATCTGACCACGGAGGGTGAACTCGGAATCCGAGTTACCCAGCATGTTGGTCTGGTTCGGGAAAGCGACGCCGAGGGCATCGAAGTTGGTGCTCTCGTCGAGTGCGAAGGACGCATCAAGGGTGAACTTGGCAGCGTGTGATTCGGGGACGAAGTAGTAGTTGAAACCGAAGGTGACATTCTGGAAGTTGTCATCGGTTCCAGCAGCAACGAGGACATCATCGAGCATGGTGACATCGTAACGGGCAAAGCCTTCCCACTGATCGCTGAAGAAGAAACCACCCTGGGCGATGAACCCGTGGTTGGTGTAATCAACATTGGTGGTCGCGTCGATTTCGACCCTATGGCCGACATACTCGGCGAAGAAGTTCCAGCCATCGCCTTCGATCTGGGCATCGACTGTCCAGAAGGTCACGGTGGTGTCGTTGTATCCTGCGATGCCGCCGCCGGAGTTATCCGATGGGTTGCTATCGCCTTGGGTCTGCCAGTGAGCACCCGCACCGATCTTGGCACCGTAGTTCGAGCCGCGCCAGCTGGTCGCGTCTGCGAACTGATCCCAGGTACCTTCGACGAGCCAGTCAAAGCGACCGGTGACGCCGAAGTCATTTTCCCCCGGAGCGTTGAACGCCGAGTTGGCGACCGAGCCGTAGTTGGTGATGTACTCCGCACCGTCAGCGAATGCACCGATGAACTTGAAGTTATCTGCACCGTAGACGAATGCAACGCCTTGGGTGTATCCAACCTGGAAGAACTCATTGGTAAAGGACTTGTCAGCTGCGAGTGTGTGCTCTGGAGCGAATGCTTCCGAGCCCATCACTGGGTTGTGCCACTGACCAAAGAGAATGGTCCAGTTGTCGTCAAGACCCCATGCTGCCTGAGCAACGAGGAGCTCGCCGGTTCCCGAGGTGCCGCCGTTTTCAGCTGCGCCGAAGTCGAAGATAATCAAACCCGAGATGTCGGTGCCTTCGATGCCGCCGCTCATGCGGACCTGCGTACGAGGGGTTTCAAAGCCCATGGTGGTGTCATCGTCACCCAATGCACCAGCGGTCAGCTCATCGCGTGAGTTGTAGCTGTAACGGAACTGGGTCATCACCTCGACATTGAGGTTCGCACCATTGCTCGAACCGAGCAGGCTCGAACGAGTCTGCGCATCTGAGCGGAGCTCTGATGCGTATGCACGATCGAGATCGAGACTGGACTGTCCCATGGCGAGTCCGCTGGTCGCGGCCAGTGCAAGCACTGCGGTTGCGTGTTGAATTTTGATGCTCATTTGATTGCCTCCTCTATAAAAGCTAAGCATTTTTTTCTGTCTGTCACCCCGAAAATCAATGGGGTCGTCCCAAAGCCCAAAGCTGCACATGCATCTCCGGTCCGAAGCGTAAGTATACTAGCACATACAAACGACGCTTTTGTCCTGTTTGCTGCACATTTTATCGTCCCTTTTGATAATTTTCTCAGTTCCCCACCAAGCACCCCCTTGTTTGAGGGAGGGCCGTTTCCAAGGGGGTGAATCAACCCAAAGCGCTGCCACGGGGCAACCAGACCCAGCAAGTGTTCCAACCTTCTGTGTGACAACAAGTTAGAACATCAACTGAAGCTGTATCCGGACGACGGTTTCGCGTTCGGTCAACCCCAGGAACCCGGTGGTTGATGGATCGGGGAGCCCGATCGAATCGCCCGCACCGACCGTCAGGGCAAAGAGTGAGTCGAAGGTATATCCCAGATCGGCTGAGAGTTTGGCGCTGTGACTCTCGGGGAGGATGTAGTAGTTGACGCCCACGGTGGCGATCCGATGGATAAACCCATCGGGCGTGCCGAACCCGTTGCGGAATGCCTTGTCGAGCCAGAAGGTTTCCAAACGCCCATAAAGCTCGATCTGATCGGTGAGGAACCATCCGCCCTGAAGAAGGATCGCGTTCTGCATCACCCCGAGCGTGGCGGGGCCGACTTCCCAATCGACCCATTGCCCGAGATACCCCGCGAAGAAGTTCCAGCCATCGCCTTCGCGCTGATAATCGAGCACCCATGAGACGATCTGCGTGCTCTCGGCGGTCGCCCCGACGAATCCGGGGATTTGCCCGCCGGGGTTACTCTGCCCGTGGAACTGATAGAGGAACCCAGCGCCGATCTTTGAACCCGGGTTGCTGCCTTGGAAGCTGGTGAAATCCTGGAACTGATCCCATGACCCTTCGAGTTTCCAATCTACACGCACGCCCAAAGCCAGATCCGCCTCTTCAACGCTATTGAAAGCGGTATTGTCGGTTTCACGAGACCCGAGGTACCGCCCGCCATCGGTGATGCTCGCTTCCCATGCGAACGAATCGCCCACATGCCCAACTGCGAACCCCTGGGTATATCCGGGCGCAAAGATTTCCGAGATCAACGACCGATCAATCGCGAGTTGAAACTCCGAAGCGATCGCTTCTTCGGTCACGAGCACGCTTTGGAACTGCCCGAACTTGAGGTAGTATCCCTCTCGTTTGCCTGTGAAGTTGTATTGGGCGTAGGCATCGAGGAGCCTTGGCGATCCGGTGCTCCCGGCCAAAGGCGGGCCGGTGCCTCGCCCGCGTGAGAGCTCAGCATCGCCAAAGTCCATCGAAATCCGGTAGTTGAACTGCGATGAAACAATCGTCCCGTCAAAGGCGATGCGCGTGCGAGGCATCGAGAACCCGAAGGTTTGATCCGCGCTGGGAGGAATAAACCCAGGCCTACGCTCGGAAAAGGTGTAGCGTGCCTGACTCAGCACCGAAATCCGCATCGTTGAGTTGTCCGCCCGCTCGACGAACCACGCGGGCTCTTGGGATGTGGGTTGGTATGCCTGGGATCGCAGCGAAGAGGCGAGATGGCGCGTATTGAGCGTGTCGGTATCAAGACTCCCCGCCGAGGCGATCGAGCCCATGAGCATCGGTACGAGCAATGGGATCAGCACCGGAAGAGCCCGGCGTGCTCGGAAAAATCGTACAAATCGGTCAGCCATCACATCATCCTCGCTCAGCTCACACCCGCTCACATCAACGAGCTCGGCATCGGCACCCACACAATATCCACGCTGCATCGTCCAAGCACGCCTGGATCATTCTATAACTCGACCACTTGGGCACGCGCACACCACACAAGAAGCCAAATCTCTGCCCGATCAATCCCGCGCCGCCTTTGGCATGGGCAGGCGCATGGGCAGATGGCATGAGCGGGCGCATTCAAGCATGTTCAGATTTGATAAACTCTGTGCCCCCCGATGCTTGGGACACTCCTGCCCGATACGATTGATCTCCATACGCCGAGGTTTCCGTGCCATGACCGCCCCAAGCACCCATCCGAATCCAAACCCTTCAGCCGACCCAACCACCATCCTGGTTGTGGACGACGAACCCGATCTTGTCGAGCTGATGGTGTATAACCTCGAACAATCCGGGCACACGGTGCTCAGCGCTGCCAACGGCCGGCAGGCCCTCGAACTGGCCAAGGCGCGCCTGCCCGATCTGATCGTCCTCGATGTGATGATGCCCGAGCTCAACGGGATCGAGGTCGCCAAGCGCCTGCGCGCCCAGACCGAGACAGCCTCGATGCCGATCATCATGCTCACCGCCAAATCAGAAGAAGCCCATGAGCTCGAAGGGCTCGACGCCGGGGCCGACGATTACATCACCAAGCCCTTCTCGATGCAGGTGCTCTTGGCGCGGATCAATGCCCTGACCCGGCGGGCATCAAAGACGGGCAGCTCGCAGGCATCGACATTGACACTGGGCCCGGTGTCGGTCGATCTTGACGAGCACCGGGCAGCGGTCGATGGGAACCCGATCTCCCTGACGATCACCGAGTTTCGGCTGCTCTGCGCCCTTCTCAACAATCAAGGCAAAGTCCTCTCGCGTCCGGCGCTGATCTCCAACGCGATCGGGCCTGGGGTTGCGGTTACTGAGCGTACCATTGATGTGCACATCACCGCCATCCGCAAGAAGATTGCCCCCTATTCGTCGATGATTACCACAGTCCGAGGCGTGGGGTATCGGGCCGACAAGCCCGAGGAGGCTGCGAGTTGAATACCCGATGAGCATCAACCCCAAGAACCACCCTGGCAGGCACGCTGGCCTCTTGCCCATCGACAACCCGATGCTGGCGTTTTCGATCGCACTGGGGTGTGTGGTGGTGGGTTTTTTTCTGCCAATTTTTCTGATCGGCGCAGGGCTTGGGTTGATCTGGTTGCTCTGGATCAGTCTTCGCATCAAACGCATGTGCGATCATCATCAGCGAGTCATCGAACATGAATCAGACGCCCGCATCTTGGCAGAGCACTCGGCAACCTTACTGCGTTGCCTGATCGACGCTGCTGATATCCCGATCGTGGCGACCGATGGAGCTGGATGTGTGATTCATGCCAACGGGCGTTCACAGGAGATTCTTGGGATTGGGAGCACGATGATTGGGCGCCGGTTCGATGAGCTCATGCCCGAGCGTGCGCTCCATGAGCTCGAAGCCGATGCCCGAACCAACGAACCCGGGCACGCCAGGCTCGCGCTACCGATCGCAGGGGAGATGCGCCAGTTCGATGTCTCGGCCGACCCGGTTTCGTTCTCACGCGGGGCGGTGCTGACCTTCCGCGATATCACCGAACTCTCGCGGGCGATGACACTCAAAGCCGACTTTGCTGCCAATGCTTCGCACGAGCTGCGCACGCCGATCGCTTCGATTATGGGCGCAGCAGAAACGCTCTCGGGGTCGGCGAGAAACGATGCGCAGATGGTCGATCGGCTCATCGAGATGATCGGCAACAACGCGACGAGGCTCGAGCTCCTCGCGTGCGATCTGCTCGATCTCTCCCGGCTCGAAGCCGAGGATCAACCCGCCCAGATCGAGACGGTCGCACTTGCCCCGCTCATCGACAAAGTCTTTGGCGAGCTGCGATCCCAGGCCGATCGACGCGAGCTGGCGCTGGGCTATGAGATCGAGCCCGGGCTCGATGAAATCATCACCGATCCGGCGCTCCTTGGATTGATCCTCCGGAACCTGGTCGGCAACGCGATCAAGTTTGCCCACCAGAACACCAAGGTACGGGTTGTCATACGCAGCACATCGGTCGTCGCCGATCGCACAGCTCCGATCCCCGCGAAGCTCGATCGCCCGATGGGCATCGCCCTCGAAGTGATCGACCGGGGGATCGGCATCCCCATCGCCCACCAGCAACGCATCTTCGAGCGCTTCTATCAGGTCGATCAGGCCCGCGCCGGATCGGGTGCCAAACGCGGGACAGGGCTGGGTTTGGCGATCGTCAAGCACGCTGCCCGGAAGCTCGGCGGGACGATCTCGCTCGAGAGCGTCTACCAGATCGGCACCACCATGCGCATCGAGCTGCCCCGGTGCGCTCCTGGGGATGATTCGCCCGATGGGTCGGGATCGACGATTCCATGACGCGATTGCGTGAAAAGAACGCGGGTGTACCCTGTTTTTGGGCCGAAATCGGTGGGTGATTCGGTGAATCCCATTGAATGGGACTTTTGATCGTGTCGATCTTGAGTGTGGGCTTTGGGCATACCGGGCGATGCGGAGCTGATATCATTGGCACAGACAGCAGCACTTGTTTATGGGCAAAGACGGAACCAAATCGAACACCAAGCCGAGCACCCGCTCGAGCGGTAAAGCCGGGGGCAAATCACCTCGCCGGGTGGTTGTGCAGATCAAGGACAGGTCGATCAGACGCCGACTCGCCGACCTGATCGCCAACCCGACGCTCTTCTGGGGGGTTCTGGCCTACAGCCTATTCGTCATCGTCATCGGCACGACGATGATCTGGGCACGCGGGCAACCCAAGGTGGCGATCGGGCAGATCATGCGTCAGACGCTGATCTCGCGTGTGGAGTTCAACACTCAGGATGTTCAGCAGACCCAGATGCAGCGTGACGCGGCGCGGTTCAATGTGCCTCGGGTTTATCTTGCCGATGTGCCTGCGCTCGAAGAAATCCGCACCGATCTGCTCAACCTCCCCAAGACACTCGCCGGGGTGAGCTCGCTCGACGAGGTTTCGCGTGATATCCGGGTGCGTTTCGGACTGACCGAAGCATCGTTCAATGCCCTTGCCCAGCTCGCTGGCGATGAAACAAAGCTTGCCCTCTGGCAAGCGCGGGTCGATACACTCAATGAAATTCTGCGTCGTCGCCCGATGCTCAATCGTCAGTCTTGGCAGAGCGCGACGCAGGAGGGACACAATACGCAGATCGAGTTGCGTTATCCTTCGCCGATCCAAGACGGGCAGGTCGCGGGCGATCCATCCATGCCCAGCCAGCGCATCAGCCGAGATGACACGATCAATATTGATAAGGCAGATCAGCTCGCCGACGAGATCGCACGGATTGTGCGCATCGCCGGGTTCGGCGAGCCCATCAGCGAACTCGTCCGCAAACGACTGCTCACCGATCCCAAGCCAACCTTTGCCTACGACGACACCGCCACTGCCCAGGAGATGGACGCTGCTGCTGCCAAGATTCAGCCTGTCCGCCGAACGATCACCATCGGGCAGCGGATCTACTCGCGAGGCGATGTGCTCGAACAGCCCGCCTATGCCCTGGCCAAGCGCGAGAACGAAGAATACAAAGACCACGGCACGAGCCTTGCCCGCAAATGGCTCGGGGTGCTTTCGATCTTCGGGATGGTCGGCGGGCTGGGCATCCTGCTGGGGGGCTACATCACGACCTACTGCCCCAAGATCGCTTCTAAGCCTGCGCGCATCGGGTGGATGACCGGGCTGATCGTCCTGGCGATCGTCGTGGCCACGGTGCTCGGTGTGAGCGATCCGCGCCTGATCTGGCTGGGCACCATCACCCCGATCGTGCTCATCGCGGTCTTGATCTCGGTGGCTTACGACCAGCGCACCGGATTGGCGATCACGGGTGTTGCTGCGCTGATTGTGTCGATGTCGCTTGAGGTCCATATCGGGCTCTTGGCGATCATGCTCATCGGGATCGCGGGCGCAGTTGCTCAGCTCAATGATCTGCGCGAACGCCGAACACTGACCCGGATGTCGATTGTGATCGCCTTTGCGCTGGCTTTGAGCACCATGCTCGACCAGCTCATCAACCTGCCCACCATCGGTGCGGGGCGCTCGGCGGTGATCGCTGCGATCCTGGGGGCGGGTGCCCAATCATTCATCGCTGGGCTTTTGGTCGGGGGCATCGCGCTCTTTATCTTGCCCTTCATCGAACGGGTCTTCGACATCACCACGGGAATGACGCTCATCGAACTCCGCGATCCCAAACAACCGATCCTGCGCGAGCTCCAACAGCGAGCGCCGGGGACCTACAACCACTCGCTCAATGTCGCCTCGATCGCTGAGAGTGCTGCCGAGAGTATCGGGGCCGACGCGTTGTTGACCTATGTCGGGTGTCTGTATCACGACATCGGCAAGATGAACAAGCCGATGTATTTCATCGAGAATCAATCCGGCGGGCCCAACAAGCACGACAAGCTCACGCCCGCGATGTCGCTTTTGGTGATCGTCGGGCATGTCAAAGACGGCGTGGAGATGGCCCGCGAGCATGGATTGCCCAAATCACTGCGCCACTTTATCGAAGCGCATCACGGGACAACCTTGGTCGAGTATTTCTATCGGCGGGCACGCGAGCAGGCGTCGATGGCTGATGAAGAACGCTCAGCTGAACAAATTCTTCAGGAGACCACCGACCAGCTTCCTGATGAGGTGGACTATCGATACCCTGGTCCGCGCCCGCAGACCAAAGAGGTGGCCATCACCATGCTCTCCGATGCCGTCGAGAGCGCGACGCGGACGCTGACCGATCCAACCCCCGCCCGAATCGACGCGCTGGTGCGTTCGTTGGCCAACAAGCGATTGATGGACGGACAGTTTGATGAGTGCGACCTGACCTTCGCCGAGCTGAGCACAATCTGCGAGTCGATCTCGAAGACGGTCGCGAGTATTTATCACGGCAGGATTCGCTATTCGAGCGACGAGGATGGCGACAAGCCGGACGAATCATCGGAAAAGAAAACCGATGAGGCCCAAACCCGCTCGGCGTGATGAAAAACCGTAGCACAGGCACCTCGCCTGTGTCTTGATTCAGCATCTGGAAGAAGAGCTACTTCTTTCGATTCTTGTGCTGAGTCTTGGTGCTCTTCATCGACCCTGATTTGCGTTTGGTGCCCATCTCGGTGAACATCGCCACGAACAAGACCACGGTGCCGACGACTACACAAATCAGAATCGCGATCAATATCCATGTTGGCATCATCAGCTCCTTTGGGGTTCACTCAGAGATAGAAGGATACCAGATCATATCATCTTTGCAAGCCCTCAGCCGCCCATCAGCTTGGTATTGAACGCCTTGGTGGTACCTGGGACGAGGGTGAACCAGTTCCAATCATCAGTCCCGACGAGTTGGCGGGCGATGATGTTGATCTGTCCGACATGAAAGCTGTAGTGGTCAATCTGGCGAACGACGGCTGCATTGACCGTGTGCTCGACACGCCGAATCGTGACGATCTTGCTTAGGTCATCAGGCTTCAAACCATCGAAGGTATCGAAGAGTATTTGCCAGCCTTGGTCGAATCTGGCCATGATCTTGGCGCGTTCGTCGGGCGTGTGCTCGGCGGGGAGATCGAACTCGGTATCCCGATCGCGGGTGGGTTTCTCGCCATCGGTGGTGAGGAAATCCATCCATCGGCTGAGCATATTGCCCGCAAGATGATTGGCGATGATCGCACACGAGTTCAGCCCCGGCGAAAGGATCGCGAAGAACTGGGCATCATCGAGCTGATCGAAGGCATGGAGGGCGAAGCTGCGCTGGCGCTCGAAGACCTGGTGCCAGAGGGCGATGCTGTCGGCGGGGAGGGGGGATTGGTATTGGTGGTTGGGCATAGGGGATGCTATGCCTTGGTCGCGACGGGTTGGCCGCATTCTGGGCAGGTGGGAAGGTCGAGCACCATGTACCCACAAACAACACAGCACGCCTTACGGCGTCTCCGTCGGCGAACCAAGGCAAATCGCAGATGGCCCGCAAGCACTATTGCTAAATAATAAAACACTGTAAATATCACTGCGTTTGCAATAAATCCTGGCATGATTGGCTTGAGCGGTAGTATGAGATGGTATTTCGAGGATGGGTCTCTACTAACCAATACCGAATGGTAAAACTGCTCCGAGTCATACATAAAACGAACCGACGAATACGATCCAATTAATGACCGATAGGGCCAGCCCGTTGTCACAGTGAAGTACACTCTATCGCTGTCCGATCTCAATACCCCCTTGCGCACTAAGTCCTTCATTCCATGCGGAAGATAGTTCCAGTTGGCTAAATATCGACCAAACTTGCCCGCCCCACCCGCGTCATATGAAATATCATGCCAGCTCATTGCCGAGACAAGTTGATTCTTAGTACGCCAATAATTGACAAGCCACAGCCCTCCGGATACATCATCCGTCATTACCGAAACTGTGTGCCACCGTGCGTTGAACAAAGATGACGAAGGTGCTGTTGAGCGATAGGATCGAACCCCAAAATACCAACCTGAAAAATAAGTGGTTGCTATCCCTGCCAAGATAGCAACCAATACGAAACGCAGTCGAAAAATAGTATAAGTCTTCAACAGCACGGAGTACCTGCGCCAGGTTGCCATGGGCCGTTCGAATCCGGAGTAGCTCCGCATGGTGGAGCTCCAACTGGCGGGTTCGGGCATGATGGAGTGGCCGGAGGGAGTACCGTTATGAGAGCTGTGAATGCCTGTGTCCCTCGCTGTGTCCTCGTTTCAGTCCAAGTGCACCTGACACAGTCCCAACACCTACGAATGCTTTTCTTGGTTTGTGTTCTTGCTGCAGTTCTAGAATAGTTGCAAGAAAAGGAACTTGGCAAGAGAGGATTCGGAACCGGAGGATCCGAAAGCCAAGGGCCGCAAGTCCATGGGGTACTGATAATCGTGGAAGTAGTGCGACGACGGCAACACGGCAAAAGCAATTCTGCATAGTCATTCATCGCCTCTTCTGCATCTTCGAATGGCTGAGCACCACCAGCAAGATATACATCGGCTCCCAATTTTAGCATATCTTGGAAACAAGCGTCACAACCGCAATCCGTAGGTATCGGAAACCCACCATTGCTACCACCATCGCCCACTCCAGTCACAGGTGCAGACCCTGTTACTGCCCCGCCACTGCCAGCGGGCTGCCCGGCATCTTCAGCAGCTGAAGCCAAAGGGTTAGGGTCAGTAATATGATTCGCAATCTCAAACAGAGGGTCTGTTACAAAAAAACCTTTGCCAAATCCAACCCGCGGAAGAACATAATCAAGCACATCAACAATATCAAGATCAATATGCCAATCACCCCCAAACGGGTCCGGCAGCCCAAACTCGTTCGCCAGATCGATCATGGCATCTTCTTTTGTGACGCTCGGGTCATAGGCCGACCCAGCCCAGCCATCAGCCATCTTCTCGTAAAGCACCACATCAATATCTGTTGCAAGAGCCTCGTCGTCGTTTCTTGCTGCAATGATAAGCGTAGTTTCACCGTTTTCCGCAATTGGCATCATTGTCCAACCATCGATTTCGACGGACAAATTCACAAGATCAGCAGCTGAAGCAACGGGCATTGCCGCGCCAATCACAGCCGCCAAACCAATGACGCAACTCAACTTACGGGGTACGGGGTACGGGGTACGGGGTACGGGACATAAGCATATTCCTTTCTCAAAGTGGATGATCAAAGGCACCGCCCATCTATACCATAAATCCGGCGTCGATGTTGCTCAGATTTGATAAAACCTCTCCAGCACTTCCCGCCACTCATCAAGCGTCTTCACAGAGATGAACTGCTTCTTCACCTCGTCGGCCTGCGGGTG